>NZ_JBEZLW010000015.1:0-164525 GCF_040652395.1 Streptomyces sp. NPDC048269 | reverse complement strand
TCTTTTTGTCTTGGCGCGGTTCTCGACAGCCCACCCCGGCTTTTTTCGGTCGGGGGGGGGGGGGGGCGCCCCCCCCCGGGGGGGGGGGGGCCCCCCCCCCACCGCCATGTCGTCGTGTGCGGGCCGGGTGTCCCCATGACCAGTGAAGGCGGACATCAAGGGCATTCGGAGAACAGCCGGGGCGGTCGTCGTGACGCAGCAGGGGACCTGCTCACCTCCACGATCGGCGGCCGTCCCGGTCCCGCATACCATCCGGGTGCGTGAAGCAGTGAAAGCGGGGCAAGCGAAGTCCAGGCGGAACGCAAGACCCGCCGCGTGTGACGTACGGAAAAAGGAGGAGCGGTGGAGAAGCATTTCCCCTCCGTTCCCCATTGACCGAGGAGTTGTTTTCGCGTGACTGAACATGTGTGGAGTTACCAGCCGACCGCAGGCCACCTGACCGGTACGGACCTGACCGGCTACAAGGTCGAGGCGACCGACGGGGACATCGGCAAGGTCGACAAGCACTCCGACGAGGTCGGTGACGCCTACCTGGTCGTGGACACCGGCCCCTGGATCTTCGGCAAGGAGGTCCTCCTCCCTGCCAGCACGGTCGTCAGGATCGACCCCGAGGACAAGAAGGTCTTCGTGGGCCGCACCAAGGAACAGATCAAGGCCGCCCCCGAGTTCCACCGGGACAAGCACCTCGGCGACGCCGGCTACCGGGAAGAGCTGGGCACCTACTACGGCACCGGCGCCCCCTTCGGCGGCCGCCCCGCCTGATCGCATTCCCACATGATGGCGCCGGCCCGGCACCCCCTGGGTGCCGGGCCGGCGTCGTCATGGTTGCAGCCGGGAATCTGCGTCTCGGTGTGTCGTGGCCGTGTCGAGGTCCGGGTGGATGGTGAAGACCCGGTCGAGGCCGACGATGCGCAGGATGCGGATCGTGTTGTCGGGGACGGCCGCCAGGGCGATGTCGGCCTGGGCGGCGACAGCGTGGGTGCGGGCGGCGATGAGGGCGGTGATGCCGCTGGAGTCGCAGAACTGCATGCGGGAGAGGTCCAGGACGAGGCGTTGTCCTGGTTCCAGGCCGAGGGTTGTCACGGCCTGTCGAAGGCGGGGGGCCTGGTCGTAGTCGAGGTCGCCGGCGATTTCCAGTACGGGGCCGGTGGTGGCGTCTCGGGCGGTGATCGTCAGGAGGCTCATGTCAGATCGTGCTCTCGCGCAACGGGGATGGGATGTGGCACGCCAAGGGCGAGCAGAGCTGTGTCGTCGTCCAGGCCTTCGCCGAAGCCGTCCAGGAGACCGGTGAGGGCGGTGATCAGCTCACGTGGCCCGGCATGGGCGAGGCCGGCGGTGAAGGTGCGCAGGGCGTCTTCCCCGTAGAGCTCGCGGTTCGTGCCGACGCGGGCTTCGGTGAGGCCGTCGGTGTAGAGGAGGAGGGAGTCACCGGGGCCGAGTGTGGTCTCGGCAGAGGTGAAGTGGGGATCGGGCAGGATTCCGATGAGGAGGCCGCCCGGGGTGGGGAGGTAGTCGGCCTGGCCGTCCGCACGCACGACGAGTGCGGGGGGATGGCCGCCGGACGCCAGGTGCACGGCTGTCGTACCAGCGGTGGCGTCGGGTTCCAGAATGCCGAAGATTGCGGTGCAGTAGCGCGGGTCCCCACCCGTGAACCGCTCGTGGAGCACGGTGTTCAAGGTGGTCAGCGCGGCTATGGGGTCGGAATCGTGGAGGGTGGCGGCGCGCAGGGTGTAGCGGGTCAGGGAGGTCACTGCTGCGGCCTGGGGGCCTTTGCCGCAGACGTCGCCGAGGAAGAACGCCCAGCGCTCGTCGTCCAGCGGGAACAGGTCGTAGAAGTCTCCGCCGAGCCGGTCGACGGAGGCGGTGTGGTAGTAGGAGGCCGCTTCCATTCCGGGCACCGCGGGCAGGGCAGCGGGGAGCAGGCTCTGCTGGAGCACCGCGAGTGCGTCACGCAGCCGCTCCCGGTCCGCTTCGGCCTGCCGGCGGGCTTCCTCCGCGACTTGGCGCTCCCGGAGCAGTTCGCCTTCGTACGCGCGGCGCTGGCGGGCGTCGAAGACGGTGGTGCGGATCAGCATCGGCTCGCCGTCGCCGCTCGTCTTCACGCGGGAAGTGACCAGGACCGGGAGGCGCCCGCCGCCCGACGCCTTGAGTTCCAGCGCGATCTCGCTGATCTTTCCCTGCATCCGCAGGAGCGGCGCGAAGTGCGTCTCGTGGTAGAGCTTGCCGCCGATCGTGAGGACGTCGGTGAAGCGTTTGCGGCCCACGATTTCCTCGCGCGTGAGGCCGAGCCAGTCCAAGAGCGTTCCGTTGATCCGGGCGATGGTGCCGTCCATCAGGGTGGACAAGTAGCCGCAGGGCGCCGATTCGTAGAGTTCCTCGGCGGTGTCCTCCAGCAGGGAGGAGAACACCGCGTCGGTAGCCGACTCTTCGCCCTCGGGCCGCTCAGGGTTCTGTGCGGTGCGGCCCATCACGGCAGCTCCCGCAGGAACCTACGGATGGCTGACGCGGTGGCCTCGGGAGCGCTCAGCTGGGGGCAGTGACCCGTTGCGTCCAGGGTGATCAGGCGGCTTCCGGGAACGGCAGCGTGGACGTAGCTGCCGACCTCCCGCGGCGCGATCACGTCCTGGGAGCATTCCAGTACCAGCGTCGGTACTTTCACCGACTTCAGGTCGTCGCGGCTGTCGGAAAGGAACGTGGTGCGGGCGAAGACGCGGGCGATGGCCGGATCGGTGGCGCAGAAGCTGTTCGTCAGCTCCTCCCCCAGTTCCGGACGTTCGGGGTTGCCCATGATCACCGGCGCCATCGCGGCCGACCAGCCGAGGTAGTTCGACTCGAGCGACTCCAGCAGTTCGTCGATGTCCTCGGCACTGAAGCCGCCGCGGTAGGTGTCGTCGTCGATGTAGCACGGTGAAGGGCCGACCATGACCAGGGAGGAGAGCCGCTCAGGGGCGGCGGCCGCCGCGAGGACCCCGATCATCGCGCTGACCGAATGCCCGACGAAGGCCACCTCCCGCAGGTCCAGGGCCTCGCACACCTCGATCACGTCGCGGGCATAACCGTCCAGGGACCCGTAGCGTTCGGCGCTCCAAGCGGACGCGTCGGAGCCGCCCGAACCCACGTAGTCGAACAGGACCACCTGGAATTCCTCGGCCAGCGCCGGGGCAACAAGGCGCCACATGTTCTGATCACAGCCGAACCCGTGCGCCAGCACCACCACGGGGCTGCCGGGTGATCCGCTGACCTTCACGTTGTTCCTGCGGAGGATATCCATCGGTCATCCTGTCAGTTGGCCTGGAGCATCAGCGCTGCCGCCGGAATCCAGCGGTGCGCGCTCACGCCTTGCAGGGAGGCGGGGTGAGTACGTGGGGTGCGGCGCCGCGATCGAGGTGGTCAGCGCCTGAGTGCTGGGCGATCTCGGTTCCTCCGGCCGCTGCGCCGTCCCCAGAACCGCACCACGCGGGAAAGGCCCGACCGGCGTGCACCGGTCGGTCCCTCATTGCTGTGCTGGTGTGGCTCGCGCCGGTCCCGTCGGTCAGACGGTCACGGGGACGCCGAGCATCGCGGAAGCCTGCTGGAGCGGGCTGAGGACGCGCGTGGGCGCGGCGGCCCGGGGAAGGCCGTGGCAGGTGAATCCGAGCTGGGTCATGGCCCGGACGACCTCGCCGGCGCTGAAGTCACGCCGGTCCTGGCGGGTGACGACCTGGCCGACCTGCTTGACGGGGTAGGTGCGGCGGCCGACGGTCACGGATTCGCCGGTGATCGGTTCGGGCCTGATGCCCTTCATCGTTTCCAGGACCCCGCTCTTCGTGAGGTCGAACGGGAAGCGGGCGATGACGCAGCGCATGGTGCCTCACAGGGAGAGGAGGAGGAGAACGGTCCGACCGCGGTGAGGCGGTTCAGCGTGCAAGGGCGAGGACGCCCAGGGCACTGCCTTGTTCGTCGACGACGGGCAGGGCGTCGAGCCGGCGGTAGCGCATCGCGTGCTCGGCTTCGGCCGTCGTGGTGAGGGGCGAGGTGAACGGCCCGCGGTCGCCGAGGACATCGCGCAGCTGCACTCGGTCCGTGTACGCGGCGCCGTCACGGACGGCGGCGAGCCGGGCCTGGGTGACCAGCCCGGTGCACAGGCCGTCCTCGTCGCAGACGAGCAGATGTGCCGTACGGGCACTGGCCATGACGGACAGGGCCACCTCGACCGTCATGTCGTCACAGACCTGCGGGACGGCCGCCTCCACGGCATCGTCCGCCGTCCGGTACACAGGGTTGGCCCTCGCCGAGCGGGGTTGCATCTGGACCAGCGTCAAAACGTGCCTCCTGCAGAGATGGGTCAACTTCCTGATCACGTGGTTCTCAGGCCGCCGCCGCGTTGAAGGCGGACTGCCGCACGTTCACGCGCCGGGCCGCCGAAGCGGGACCGCGTCGGCCGCGGGACCCTGCGCCGCGCCTGGGCCGATCGGACACCGGCGCGGTGATGGTGACGGGGACTCCGGAGGGGGCCTGGGCGCCGGTGATCCGGCTCAGCGCCTCCTCGCCCGAGCGGACCTGGGTGGTCTGGGGGACGATGCCGGCGGCGGCCATGAGACGGGTCATGTCGCGGCGCTGGTTGGGCGTCACGAGTGTGACGACGCTGCCGGACTCGCCCGCGCGGGCGGTGCGCCCGCCGCGGTGGAGGTAGTCCTTGTGGTCGGTCGGCGGGTCCACGTTGACGACGAGGTCGAGGTTGTCGACGTGGATACCGCGGGCGGCGACGTTGGTGGCGACCAGCACGGTGACGTGCCCGGTCTTGAACTGGGCGAGGGTGCGGCTGCGCTGCGGCTGCGACTTCCCGCCGTGCAGGGCGGCGGCCCGGACACCGCTGTTCAGCAGGTCCTGGGTCAGCCGGTCGACGGCGTGCTTGGTGTCCAGGAACATCATCACCCGGCCTTCGCGCGCCGCGATCTCCGTCGTCGTCCGGTGCTTGTCGGCGCCGTGGACGTGCAACACGTGGTGCTCCATCGTGGTGACCGCACCGGCCGACGGGTCCACCGAGTGCACGACCGGGTCGGTCAGGTAGCGACGCACCAGCAGGTCGACGTTGCGGTCCAGGGTGGCGGAGAACAGCATCCGCTGACCCTCGGGGCGCACCTGGTCCAGGAGTGCGGTGACCTGGGGCATGAAGCCCATGTCGGCCATCTGGTCGGCCTCGTCCAGGACGGTGATCGCGACCTGGTTCAGCCGGCATTCACCGCGGTCGATCAGGTCCTTGAGGCGGCCGGGGGTGGCGACGACGACTTCGGCTCCGCCGCGCAGTGCTCCGGCCTGCTTGCCGATCGACATCCCGCCGACGACGGTGGCCAGGCGCAGCTTCACCGAGCGGGCGTAAGGAATGAGCGCGTCGGTCACCTGCTGGGCCAGCTCACGCGTGGGTACGAGGATCAGGGCGAGGGGCTGGCGGGGCTCGGCGCGCTGCCCGGCGGTGCGGGCCAGCAGCGCGAGACCGAACGCCAGGGTCTTGCCGGAGCCCGTGCGTCCACGGCCCAGGACGTCACGGCCCGCGAGGGTGTTGGGCAGGGTGGCCCCCTGGATCGGGAACGGCACGCTCACGCCCTGCGCGCCGAGGGCGGCCAGCAGCTCCCCGGGCATGTCCAGGTCGCCGAAGGCCTCGACGGCAGGGAGGCCGGGGGTGATCGTCTTCGGCGGGGCGAACTCGCCCTGCACCGCTGCGGGCCGTCGGCCGTAGCCGCCCGAGCGGCTCGGACCGCCCGAACGGGTCGGGGCGGCTGAACGGGTCGGGGCGGCTGAACCAAAGCGGCTACCCCGGCCGGAAACGGCGGCGGAGCCGAAAGCGGGGCCGCCGGTACGGCTGCGGGTGCGAGCGGAGCGCTGGTTCGTACGTGCGGGGTTCATTCAGAACCTTCCTTGATGCGGCGCGTATCAAGGAATTCCGGCAGCAGAAGAGCAGCGCGAGGAATCGCAAGACGGGCCGAATGGAATGCGAAAGTGAATCTGGCCGCAGGGAATACGTGCGGGCACAGACACTGAAAATGGGCGATGCCGGACCTGAAATTCCGGCCATCGACTCGGGTGCAGCTCCGAAGAGGTCTGCATCCTGGAGGAAATCCCCTGGGTGGTGCTGGGCATCCCGCAGGTGAACCCGGTGCGGAAGATGCCTGCAGCTGGGGCCCGCACCCCGAAGGATGCGGGCCCCAGCTACAAATTTCGTGTCAGCGTCAGGCGGGAACGATGTTCTCGGCAGTCGGGCCCTTCTGGCCCTGTGCGATGTCGAAGGTGACCTTCTGGCCTTCGGCCAGCTCACGGAAGCCCTGGGCGGCGATGTTGGAGAAGTGGGCGAACACGTCAGGGCCGCCACCGTCCTGCTCGATGAAGCCGAAACCCTTTGCCGTGTTGAACCACTTCACGGTGCCAGCAGCCATGTCATATCTCCTTTGGGGCAGTACATCGGGGTCCGCACTGCACGGACGCCGTGTCGCCGCGATGATGCCCCGCCCGGAAAATGACCGGAAATATAAAGCGCTTCCATCGGCCGGAGGCCGACTGGGGGGCGCTTGAGTTTTGGGAACCACAACTGCAACTGAGATCGACAATAGCATGCCGTAGCGGTCTGCGTACGCCAGCATAATTCACCCTGACCGCTGCGCTAAAAACTCTCTCCGCATGGACCGCTAAATCCTTGCATCGCGGTGACAGATATTGACAAGCCCGGGTACGACGTTTGGGGCAGAGTGATTGCCGTCCGCCGCTCGAAGCGCTGCGGCACGCTGAACCGGCGTCGGCCTCCTACACGCACACCATCTCGCCACGGAATCAGGGCCGCGCAGAACAGCTGCGCGGCCCTGATGCTTGCGTACGCGCCGAGCGCGATGCACGCGGTTCTGCGGGCGGGGCGGGAAAGGTACACAGCAAAACACCCACACCAAGGGCATGGGCAAAGAGAGCTTCCGAACACGACAGCTGACGAAGACGGCACACGCCCACGCACCGTCACCCACGGGAAGCGAGCACGCGCCACGCCCCGACGCTCGCGGGTGCGCGGCCCGCCGAGACCGGCGAGCCCGCTCGATTCAGACCGCGGTCGGCGGACTGGACGACCCGGCGGCACGGCGGTATTCGGCGTTGATGCGCTGGGCTTCCTCGAGCTGGTCCTCGAGGATGACGATGCGGCAGGCGGCCTCGACGGGGGTGCCCTGATCGACGAGCTCCCGGGCACGGGCTGCGATGCGCAGCTGGTAGCGGGAGTAGCGGCGGTGGCCGCCCTCGGAGCGGAGCGGCGTGATCAGACGCGCTTCGCCGATGGCGCGGAGGAAGCCCGGGGTGGTGCCGAGCATCTCGGCGGCACGACCCATGGTGTACGCGGGGTAGTCGTCGTCGTCCAGGTGGCCGCCGAGCGGGCCTGTCGGATTCTCTGCTGTCATTGCACCTCTCTCTGAAACACGTGGAGGGGCCCTGGTGCCGTACGGCACCAGGGCCCCGAAGGAACTTCTACACCATCTGCCGACGCGAGTTCTGAGCCGGCCTTCTGTTTCCGCATGCCCGACTTGAACGATGCCGGGGGTGCGGGGATCGCAGTTGCTCGACCGGAGACCACCTCACTATCGATGTCCTGCGGTACCCAGGCTCACGACTTCCGCCCGGGCGATCCTGATGGCGCTGCTCCTCCGTTCTTCCCTCGGTGATCAACCACTTACCCAGCTGGAAACTGCGTACTGCTGGTACTGCTCACGGCGGCCCCTGATCACTGCGAGCCACCCGGTCCGGTCGTCAGCCCCGTCGCCGTGCTGCAACAACCCTGGCTTCGGAACTCCACCGCCGCACCGTCCTGCGTACTGCACTTGCGGGCACTGCGCCCGGCAGTTCATCTCTGCCGGGCCCTGCTGTCTCTCTGGACTACGAGAGAAACCATAGCCAGGCCATCGCCGAATGTCTACTTCGGCCAACATAGATTTTCGCGTGTTCGACGGAGAGGTAATCGGTCTCGAACAGGACGGGGGCCGGACGGGCGGGCGCCCTGCACCGTGCGGATACGGGTCGCAGGCCCGGGCGCGAGCTGAGCGAGTGCGGAACAGCCGGATGGTGCCGTGGGCGATGTCCGGCGCCGCTGTGATGAGGGGAGGCCCCCGCCCATTCGCTGTCTGGCGGCTGTGTACAGTCGGCTCGCCCCGGCGGTTGCCGGACGTGCGGGGCGGTCTTCCCCGACCGGTCAGGTGGAGTCATGACGAGTGCAACCAGCAGGTCGCATCTGCCCGGCGGGACGAACGCCGCGCCGGTGCTGCCGGTGGCCGAGCGCAAACAGCGGATGCGGCGCCGCCTCGAGCGGCTGATCGGGATCGCCGCCACCGAAGGAAACGCGTTGCTTGCCCTGCGCAACGGGGACGAGATCTTCCCGGCGATGCTGGACAGCATCCGCGCCGCCGAACACACCGTCGACATGATGACATTCGTGTACTGGCGCGGCGAGATAGCGCGCCAGTTCGCCCAGGCGTTGGCGGACCGGGCCCGCGCGGGCGTCCGGGTACGGCTGCTGCTGGACGGCTTCGGCAGCCGGCTCATCGAACAGGACCTGCTCGATCTGATGGAGGACGCCGGGGCCGAGGTGGCGTGGTTCCGCAAGCCCCTCCACCTCTCCCCGCTCAAGCAGAACCACCGCTGCCACCGCAAGGTGCTTGTCGTCGACGAACAGACGGCGTTCACCGGCGGAGTCGGCATCGCCGAAGAATGGTGCGGCAACGCCCGCAACGAGAACGAGTGGCGCGACACCCACGCCCAGCTGCGCGGGCCCGCCGTGGACGGCGTTGCCGCCGCTTTCGCACAGAACTGGGCCGAGTGCCACGACACCCTCTTCGACGACCGGGACCGCTTCACCGGCCACACGCCGCAGGGCGAGGCAGTGGTGCAGGTGGTCAGGGGCTCGGCCAGCATCGGCTGGCAGGACATGCAGACCCTGATCCGGGTCGCCATCGAATCCGCCCAGCAACGCTTCCGCTTGTCCACCGCCTACTTCGCCCCGGACGCCCACTTCATCGAGCTGCTGTGCGCAGCAGCACGTCGGGGGGTCGAGGTCGAGATACTCCTGCCTGGCCCCCACAGCGACAAGCGGGTCTGCCGGCTGGCCGGTCAGAACTTCTACGCGGACCTCCAGGCCTGCGGAGTGAAGATCTTCGAATATCAGCCGACGATGATGCACGCCAAGGTCATCACCGTCGACCAGATCGCGGCACTCATCGGCTCCACCAATTTCAACCGTCGCTCCCTGGACCACGACGAAGAGGTCATGCTCGCGGTCCTGGACGAAGACTTCACCGCAACCCTGGACCGCCACTTCGACGAGGATTTGCAGGCCAGCGAGAAGATGGATCCAGCGCGCTGGAACCGCCGCTCTGCGGCGCAACGGCTGCGAGAGCTTGCCGTCATCCCCATCCGCCGGTTCCTGTAACCACCGCACGCTGCCGACGGGCCGGCCCTGGCCCTGGTCAACGGGATGGGCGCCACACCCCTGCTGGAGCCCCACGGGTTCCACGCCGAGGTCGCGCGGGGTACTGGACGCACGCGGCGTACCCGTCGCCCGGACGCTGGTCGGGAACCACGTCACCTCCCTCGACACGGCCGGCTGCTCGGTGGCCCTGTGCCGGGCCGATGGAGAACTCCGGCGCCTGGGGGACGCACCCGTGCAGACCGCCGCACTGCGCTGGGGCCGGTGACACGGCCTAAGGTGGCGGTGGGACCGGCCACACGTTCGCGAGGCGAGGAGATCCGGTGCGTGACGCAGACTTCTTCCGGCGATGGATGGCGGCCGCCGCGGCAGCGGTCGAGCGCGAGGCGGACCGGCTGACCGAGCTCGACTCCCCCATCGGGGACGCCGACCACGGCAGCAACATGCTGCGGGGCTTCGTCGCCGTACGGGCGGCCCTGGACACGGAGGCTCCGGCGACGCCGGGCGCGGTGCTGCAGCTCGCCGGGCGGACCCTGATCTCGACCGTCGGCGGCGCCTCGGGGCCGCTGTACGGGACGTTGCTGCGCCGCACCGGCAAGGAGCTCGGGGAGGACGCCGAGGTCTCCGACGACGAGCTGCGCGAGGCCTTGTACGCGGGGGTGGGCGCGGTGGCCCAGCTCGGCGGGGCCGCGCCGGGCGACAAGACCATGCTGGACGCCCTCGTGCCGGGGGTCGCCGCGCTGAGCACCTCGTACCGGGCGGCCGGGGACGCGGCGGACAACGGGGCGCAGGCGACGGTACCGATGCGGGCGCGCAAGGGCCGGGCCAGCTACGTGGGCGAGCGGAGCATCGGGCACCAGGATCCGGGTGCGACCTCGTCGGCGCTGATCCTCGGTGCGCTGGCGGACGTGGCGGACGCGTCGGACGGCCCGCGGTGACGGGCGCGGACGGGGGCGCGGAGCCCGGCCTGGTCGGCATCGTGCTGGTGTCGCACAGCGCCCGGGTCGCCGAGGCGGTGGCCGATCTGGCGCGCGGCCTCGCGGTGGGCGGCCCGCACGCCCCCATGGCCCCGGTGGCGGCGGCGGGCGGAACGGCCGACGGCGGCCTCGGCACGAACGCGGAGGGCATCCTCGCGGCCGCTCGCGAGGTGGACCGTGGCGCCGGGATCGCCCTCCTGGCGGACCTCGGCAGCTCCGTGCTCACGGTCAAAGCACTGCTGGCGGATGACGAACTCCCCCCGGGGTCCCGGCTGGTGGACGCGCCCTTCCTGGAGGGCGCGGTGGCGGCGGTGGTCGCCGCCTCCGCGGGAGCCCCCCTCCCGGCAGTCGAATCGGCCGCAGCCGAGGCATACTCCTACCGCAAGACCTGACCCCCGGCCCGAAGCCCGCAAGCCCGGCCAGGACCGCCAGAACCGCCAGAACCGCCAGCGTACGCCAGGCCCGCCAGCCCCGAAGCCGTACGCCAGAGCCTCGGGGCCTGGCGGCCCGGGGCCGTGCGCCCTGGCTCCGCCGGAGGCTACGGGCGGCCGCGCAAGGTTTCGATCTCCCGGCGTTCGCGCTTCGTCGGGCGGCCGGCGCCTCGGTCGCGGATGCCGACCGCCGCGGCCTCGACCGGCGTCGGTGGCGGCGGGCTCTTGTCGATCAGGCACTCGGCGGCGACCGGCGCGCCCACCCGCTTGGACACTGGCCGGCGGACCACGACGATCCGCTCGCGCCCCGCGTGGAAGAGCCGGACCTCGTCACCCGCGCGTACGGGCTGCGCCGGCTTGGCGCGCTCCCCGTTGACCCGCACGTGCCCCGCCCGACAGGCGGTCGCCGCCGTCGAGCGGGTCTTCGTCAGGCGCACGGACCAGATCCACGCGTCCACGCGTACGGATCCCGTTTCCGCCCCTGTTCCCGTTGCCTCATCAGCCATGCCCCGACTCTAGCGATGCGGGCGCGCCTCCGTGGAACGACTTTTGGCGGATGCCACAACATCCCCGGCATCTGCCATGGAGATGATCCGAAGAGAATTGCAAATGCGCCAACAGTGCCTCTACCTTGTCGCACATGCGGTCCCAAACGCGCAGATCCACCGCGCCTGCACCGGGACCGTCGGTCCCGGCACCGCGCCGGCCGCCGACCCGACCGAGGAGCATCAGCCCATGTCCCCGACCCGTCGCCGTGCCGCCGCCGCGCTGACCGCCGTCCTGCTCCTTCCGCTGGCCGCCTGCGGCAATGACGGCGGCGACAAGAAGCCCGTCGCCGCCGCCTCCGCCGGAGTTTCGGCGTCGGACTCCGCCGCGCCCAAGGCCGCCAGCCTCACCGTCCTCGCCGCCTCCTCCCTCACGGACGTCTTCAAGACCGCGGGCGCCGCGTACGAGAAGGCCCACCCCGGTACGAAGGTCACGTTCTCCTTCGCCGGCTCGCAGGAACTCGCGGCGCAGGTCAAGCAGGGCGCGCCCGCCGACGCCCTGGTCACCGCCGACACCAAGACCATGGACGGGGTCGGGGCAGAGACGGGCGACCCCGAGGTCATCGCCAAGAACCGCCTGGTCATCGCGACCGGCAAGGGCAACCCGTTCAAGATCACCAGCCTCAAGGACCTCGCCGACACCAAGATCAAGGTCGTGCTGGCCGCGCCCGAGGTCCCGGTGGGCCGCTACAGCAAGGAGATCCTGGACAAGCAGGGCGTCACGGTGAAGCCCGTCTCCCAGGAGCCCAACGTCCGCGCCGTACTGAGCAAGGTCGAGCTGGGCGAAGCCGACGCGGGCCTCGTCTACAAGACCGACTCCGCCAAGTCCGGCGACAAGGTCGCCGCCGTGGAGATCCCGGACGAGCAGAACGCCGTGGCCTCCTACCCGGCCGCCACGCTGAAGCAGTCCAAGAACCCCGAGGCCGCGGCCGCGTTCGTGGCCTGGCTCAGCACCCCGGAGGCCCAGAAGATCCTCCAGGACGCGGGCTTCCAGCAGGCGTAGCGGGCGACAGGGCTGGGGCCTGAGCCGCTTGCCCGCCGCCCGCCGCCCGCCGCCCGCCGAGAGGGGCTGTCCGGTCCGGGGGGACGGACAGCCCCTTCGCGTGCACGCGCCGCTCCCGGCCGTACGGGCGCCCGCACGGCCGGGACGCCCACGTACGCTTCCCCCGCAGCCGCCCCCCGAGCCAGGAACTCCCCATGAGCAGACTCCGCACCCGCACCCGGCCCCCCGTGACCCTGGCGCTCCCGGCGCTGCTCGCCGCCGCGTTCCTGCTGCTGCCGCTGATCGGCATCCTCGCCCGCACCCGGTGGAGCGAGCTCGGCACCCACCTCGCCAGCCCCGGCGTCGTCCAGGCCCTGAACCTCTCGCTCGTGGTGTCCTTCTGGGCCCTCGGCCTCTCGCTCCTCCTCGGCGTGCCGCTCGCCTGGCTGCTGGCCCGCGTGGAGTTCCGGGGCAAGGCCTTCGTGCGCTCGCTCGTCCTGCTCCCGATGGTGCTGCCGCCGACCGTGGGCGGTGTGGCCCTGCTGCTCGGCTTCGGCCGGCGCGGTCTGCTCGGGCCCTGGCTGGAGGGCACGTTCGGGGTCACCCTGCCCTTCCACACGTCGGGCGCCGTCGTCGCGGCCACCTTCGTGGCCATGCCGTTCCTCGTCATCAGCCTGGAAGGCGCCCTCGGCGGGCTCAGGCAGAGCTACGAGGAGACCGCCGGCTCCCTCGGCGCCTCGCCGTTGCGCGTGTTCTTCACGGTGACCCTGCCCATGGTGGCCCCCGGCCTGATCGCCGGCGCCGCCCTCACCTGGGCCCGCGCGCTGGGCGAGTTCGGCGCGACCATCACCTTCGCCGGAAACCTGCCGGGCACCACCCAGACCCTTCCGCTCCAGGTGTACCTGCTGCTCCAGGACCAGCCCGAGGCCGCCACCTCCGTCTCCCTGCTGCTCCTCGCGATCGCCATGGCCGTACTGATCGCCCTGCGCGGCCGCTGGGCGGGCTCGCCCGCCCCGGCCCCCGGCGCCCGCGAGCAGACCGAGGCGCAGCCGGCAACCGACGGTCCGTCCGTACCGGCGCCGCCGCCGGCCGGTGCCGCGCCGGAGGCGACCGCCCACTGGCCCCTGCACGCCGCCGTCACCGGCTTCAACCGGCTCACCCTCGACGCCGGACCCGGCACCACCATCGCCGTAGTCGGCGAGAACGGCGCCGGCAAGACCACGCTGCTGCGAGCCCTGCTCGGCCTGACCCCGCGGGCCCACGCCGAGCTCCGGCTGGGCGACACCGACGTCACCGCGCTGCCCCCGCACAAGCGGCAGGTCGCCTGGGTCCCGCAGGACGGCGCGCTGTTCCCGCACCTGAGCGCCCTGGCCAACACCGCGTACGGGCTGCGCGCGCGCCGGGTGCCGCGCGCCGAAGCCCGGCGGGAGGCGCAAGCCTGGCTGGACCGGCTCGGCGTCGGGCACCTCGCCCAGCGCAGGCCCGCCCAGCTCTCCGGCGGCCAGGCCCAGCGCGTGGCCCTCGCCCGCGCCCTGGCCGCCCGGCCCCGGCTGCTGCTGCTGGACGAACCGCTCGCCGCCCTCGACCAGACGACGCGGGCCCAGGTACGGCACACGCTGCGCACGCATCTGGCCGGCTTCGGCGGGGTCTGCCTGATCGTCACGCACGATCCCGTCGAGGCGGTCTCGCTGGCCGACCGGGTCCTCGTACTCGCCGACGGGCAGACCCTCCAGGACGCGCCTCCCGCCGAGGTGACCCGGCACCCGCGCTCCCCGTGGGTGGCGCGGATGCTGGGGCGCAACGCCTGGCCGGGCACGGCGTCGGCCGACGGGCTCGCCCTGGCGGCGGGGGGCCGGCTGGTCGTCGCCGAGGCCCTGCCCGAGGGGGCGCAGGCGCTCGCGATCATCGCCCCGGAGGCGGTGTCCGTGCACCGGGACCGCCCGGGCGGCAGTCCCCGTAACGTCTGGCCGGGAACCGTACGGGAGATCACCGCGGTCGGCAGCCGGCTGCGCGTGCTGGTCGGCTCGGCCGAGGCGCCCGATCTGGTCGCGGAGATCACCCCCGACGCGGCCGCCGAACTGGGCATCGTCGACGGCGCCGAGGTGTGGACCAGCGTGAAGGCCACCGAGGTCACGCTGGTGCGCCTCTGACCTTCCCGGGCGCTCCGGCTCAGCCCGTCGTGGCGGGCGCCCGCTCGCGGCCGGACCCCTCGGGCTCCGGGAGCCGCTGCGGGGCCGCCGGTGCGGTGCGCGGCCACCGGCGGTCCACCGCCTTCTGCACGCGCCGGCCGAGGCGCTGCATCGGCATCTCCACCAGGCGGTACATCACGTAGCTCGCGGCCACCACGACGCCTAGGAAGATCGCCGTCCAGGCGATCCGGCCGAGCGTCGAAGACGGCTGCGGCGGCACGCCCACCAGCGGTTCGACGGTGCGCAGCAGCGGGATGTGCAGCAGGTACACCGAGAAGCTGATCGCGCCGAGCCAGGTCAGCACCTTCGGGAAGCGGCGGCCCCGGAGCAGGAAGCCGATGCCGAAGAGCACCCAGGCGGCGAGGTAGGCGACCGACCAGGCCTTCCAGCCCGAGGACCAGGTCCGGTCCAGGGCCTCGCCCCGGTTGTACAGCCACCCGACCAGCACGCCCACGACGATGACGAAGCCGCAGGAGAGCAGGGCCGGGACCCGGGCGAGCTGACCGTGCTGCGCCCGGTACACGACGGTACCGGCGAACATGGTCGCGAAGATCATCCAGGTCTCGAAGGCGGGGGCCCGGCTGTTCAGCGTGACCAGCACCAGGCCGATACCGGCGAGCAGCAGGGCGCCCGTCCCGGTCAGCATCCGGTTGCCGCTGAGCACGCCGGCGAGGCCGACGAGCACGATCGGCGTCACGATCAGCAGGAGCAGCCGGGTCGAACCGAGTTCCGCGCTCACGAGCTGGGTTCCGACTGCCGTCCCGGCCGCCAGGGCGACGCCGGCCAGCGCCACCGCGATCGGCCCGCTGTGCCGGTGCAGGCCGCGGGTGAACAGGGCGGTGACGAAGAAGTAGAAGACCATCTCGTAGCAGAGCGTCCAGGTGACGTTCATGCCGTTGATGACGCCGAGCAGGTCCTGGAGCATCAGGCCGTTCGCGACCAGCGAGGCCAGGTCGTCACCGGTGCGCAGCAGCGCGACCGAGCCGTCCCCGTCCGGCAGCATCATGATCGAGAGGACCAGGCCGGCGATCAGGGCCGGGTAGATGCGGAAGAGCCGGCCGATCCAGAAGCCCCGCACGTCGCCCCTGCGCTCCAGCGAGGCCGGGATGATGTAGCCGCTGACGATGAAGAAGAGCATGACGCCGAACAGGCCCGTGTCGAAGTTCCGCCGGACCATACCCCCGAAGGGCAGCATCCTCAGCACGTCGAAATGGTGCAGTGCCACGATCAGAGCGGCGATGCCACGCAGGGCGTCCAGCCAGCCGAGCCGGGAACCGGGTGCGGCAGCCGGTGGGGCGGACGCCCGTCGGGCGCTCAGGGGTATGAGCTTCACGGCAGGGACCATAGCCGACGCCCCGGCCGGCCCTCCCGCCTCCGCCCTCGCGACTGCCGCCGGCGCGCTGTGATGTCAGGCATACGGCCGGGCAGCGGACCCACGCCCAAGTCGCCCGGTGGCGGCCCGGCGCCACCGGGCGAAACGTTTTGGACTCCGGTCGCGCAGCTGGCATATCTTCAGCCGTGTCCGCGCCGGTCAGCGGGCCATTCGCTTGTTCACACGTTCCCGTGGGGGGTTCTCCGTCATGTCCTTCAGCGCGCCCGGCTCACCGCCGCCGCCCGGCCAGCCGCCGTACACCTCGGCCGCCCCGTATCCCGCTCAGCCCTACCAGGGACAGCCGCACCCCGGTCAGCCGTACCCCGGGCAGCCCGTGTACCCCGGTCCGCCACCCGTCGACGTGCTGCGCTCACCGCAGGGCCTCGCGACCGCGCTGACCGTCCTGCTGTCCGTCGCGGCGGCGATCGACCTGTTCTCGGCCGGCGCCAACATGTTCGCCTGGTCGCTGATGAAGGACGTCATCGCGGATCCGGGCCAGGTCGCGGAGGGCACGCTCGACCTGTCGGACATCCTCACCGGCCTTGCCGGGGGCCTGCAGCTCCTGGCGATGCTCGCCACGGCGACCGTCTTCATCGTCTGGTTCTACCGCGTGCGCGTCAACGGCGAGATATTCCGCCCCGACGCCTTCTCCCAGGGGCGCGGCTGGGCCATCGGCGCCTGGTTCATCCCCGTCGGCAACCTGTTCCTCCCCTTCCGGACCGCGCGGCAGATCTGGACGGCCAGCACCCAGCTCGGACCCGACGGCTCCTACCGCCACGTCTCCAGCGCTCCCCTCACGGCCTGGTGGACGGTCTGGGTCGCCGCGCTGTGCTTCGACCGCGTCTTCTCCCAGATGTACAAGCGGGCCGAGACCCCTGCGGCCGTTCGGGACGCCTCCCTCGTCGGCATCGCCGCCGACCTCCTCATGGTCGCCGCCGCCGTGTTCGCCGTCCTGTTCGTCCGCAAGCTCACGGCCCTGCAGAACACCAAGGCCGCGCAGGGCCCGTACGCCGCGGTCTGACGCACCCGCGGTCCCATGGCGTCCGCCGTCTGACGCGCCCGCCGTCCGACGCACCCGCGGTCCCGCGCGGCCCCGGTCCCACGCACCCGCGTCCGGCGCGCACGGCTCAGCCGGCGCCTTCACGCTCCGGGGCGGCGACGGAGAACTCGCACCACACGCACTTCCCGCCGCCCCGGGGCTCCACGCCCCAGGCGTCCGCCAGCCGGTCGACCAGGAGCAGCCCGCGCCCCGAGACCGCCCAGTCCCCCGCCTCGCGCGGGCGCGGCAGGGCGCTGCTGGAGTCCTCGACCTCGATCCGGATCCGCCCGTCCGCGGTCAGCCGCATGCCGACGTCGCCGCCGCCCTCCGTGTGGACCAGGGCGTTGGTCATCAGCTCGTCGGCGGCCAGTTCGATCTCGTCGGCCATGTCCGCCGCTCCCCAGGCGGCCACCGCCGCCCGGATCAGGTGGCGGGCCATCGTGGGGGCCTCCGTGTCGCCCGGTTCCAGCCGCTGGCGCAACGGACCGCCGCCGCGTCCGGTGGGCGTGCCGCGGCGGCGCAGTACGAGCAGGGCCATGTCGTCCCCGCCACCCGCGTCGCCGACCAGGTCGCACAGCACGTCGGCGAGTTCCTCCACGTCGACCGGGCCGGTGTGGACCGCGGCCATGAGCTCGCGCATGCCGCTGTCGGGGTCCGCGCCGGGCCGTTCGATCAAGCCGTCCGTGCAGAGCAGCAAGGTGTCGCCGGGGTGCAGTTCGAGGCTGGTGACCGGGTAGCCCGAGCCGGTCCCGGGCTGCTCGCGCGGCGGCAGCCCGAGCGGCAGCCCGCCGGCCACCTGGACGCGATGGCAGCTGCCGTCCCCGCGCCGCACGACCGGGTCGAGGTGGCCGGCGCGGACCATCCTGAGCATTCCGCTGGTGAGGTCCACCTCGGCGTACGTACACGTGGCGAACCGTTCCGTCTCCAGCTCGCGCAGGAAGACCGAGGCCCGCGCCATCGCGGTGCCGGGGGTGTGTCCCTCCGTGATGTAGGCGCGGAGCACGATGCGCAGCTGGCCCATGACGGCGGCCGCGTCCGTGTCGTGCCCCTCCACGTCGCCGATCATCACCCCCACCCGGCCCTCGCCGAGCGGGATCACGTCGTACCAGTCGCCGCCGATGTCCCGCCCCATCCGGGCGGACCGGTACCGTACGGCGATCCGCGCACCCGGCACCTCGGGGATCCGGCGGGGCAGCATGGCCCTCTGGAGGCCTTCCGCGAGGTCGTGCTCCTGCTCGAAGAGGATGGCGCGCTGGAGGCTCTGCGCGATGCCGCTGCCGAGCGCCATCAGGAGGTTCCGCTCCTCGGCGGTGAAGTGGCCTTCGCGGCCGTACAGCAGCCCGAGTGCGCCGATGGGCCGGCCCTGGGCGATCAGCGGCAGGTAGACCCCGCTGCGGACGGACAGCGGCTCGATGTACGGCCACAGCAGCGGGTAGCGCGTCTCGAACTCCTCCCGTGAGGCCAGCAGGACCGGCTGCATGCTGCGCACGGCCTCGCTCATCGGGAACTCCGCGTCGATCCGCGTGTATTCGATCTCGGGCACGTACGAGCCCAGCTGCCCCTCGGCGACCAGGTGGATGCGCCCGCCGTCCACGATGCCGAGCATCACGCTGACCGCGCCGAGGTGTCCGAGGGCCTGCGGGTCCTTGAGGACGTCGGTCACGTCGTTGACGGTGCGGGCGTGGGCGAGGATGGCCGTGGTCCGCTCGACGACACCGGTCATCCGGCGCCGGCCCTCGGCCTCGCCCCCGGCGGCGCCGGGCTCGCCGGGGTCGTGGGCGGCGTCCCGGAGGATCCCGATGACGCGGTACGGGCGCCCCTGCGGGTCCCGCATGATGTGCCCCTGGATGTGGGTCCAGGTCCGGGTCCCGTCCCTGCCGCGGATGCGGACGTACGCCCCGTAGTGGCTGCGGCCGTCCTTGAGCGCCTGCGCGACCCGGGCGTCGAGCCGGGCCGCGTCGGAGGGCGGGACGCGCGGCCACAGCCCCGCGCTGGTCCCGTCGAACTCGTCCTGGCGCAGGTCGAGGACCTCGAGGGCGGTCGGGTCCAGGTACATCCGCCCGCTGTCGAGGTCCCAGTCGAACGTGCCCATGCGGTTGAGCGCAAGGCTCGTATCCGGCCGCGCGGGCCAGTCGACCTCAGGGTTCTGTCCCCTCTGGGCCATGCAGCCAGGGTCTCACCCCCGCCCACTCGGCGCCTGCGCCGCCTCGCGCTCACCGCGCTCACCGCGCTCGCCGGGCTCGCCGGGCTCGCCGGGCCGGCCCCGTCCGCCGCTGCCGCGGCACCGCCCGGCGTACCGGACCGACCCGTGGTGACGCCGGACCTCGCACTGCGACAAGTACCCGGCGTAGAAAAGCCGGTCGGGCCCCGTGGCCGGCAACTCCCCCTCCACGTCCCGTACCTCGGAGCCGGTCTTCCGCGGCCGCGGAAGGCCGGACGCCACCGACCGCGTGTACCTACGGGGACGGCGACGGCCTGCGCCGCACCGGCCACCGGGCGGGGCGGACCCGCCTACGTCGCGACGGCCGCCGTCCCGGTCGACACCCCGGCCCGACCGGGGGACGATGAAAAGGACGGGCGCCTTCCGAACAGCCCAGACCGCCGCCACTCGTGCGGCGGCCGGAGGGAGAGTCCCGGGGCCGCGGTCGGTACGCCGGCCGGCTGCCCCGAAGGCCGCGGTGCGCCCGTGGCGATCTCGCGCGACCCACGCCGTCGCCCTACGGCCGTTTCCCCAACTCCTCTCCCTCCGCAACTCCGTGAGCGAGGACCATCACCATGAACCGGCGCAGCCGTCGCACCACAGTCACTTCTCTGATCGCCTGCTCGTTCCTGGCCGGGAGCATGGCCGCCCTGGCTCCGGCGGCGACAGCGGCCCCCGCCATCGGCACCT
Source organism: Streptomyces sp. NPDC048269 (assembly GCF_040652395.1). Lineage (NCBI taxonomy): Bacteria > Bacillati > Actinomycetota > Actinomycetes > Kitasatosporales > Streptomycetaceae > Streptomyces > Streptomyces sp. NPDC048269. The sequence goes on along the minus strand of NZ_JBEZLW010000015.1, from coordinate 144,676 downwards.
GCACGGTGAAGCCCGCCGACAACGGCCTGAGCATCACCATCAGCGGCTCCGGCTGGGTTCCCGCGGACCTGCCCCTGAAGATCGACGGCGGTGAGGGCGTCGGAGAGCTGGAGGGTGTCCAGGCCGACGGTTCCTTCTCGGTGGTCCGCTTCCAGAAGAGCACCGAGTTCACCATCCTGCCCGCGAGCGGTGGCTTCAAGAACTGCACCGTGCTCAAGGCGGACAAGGAGACGGACAGGGACGCCATCAGGAAGGCCCGTGCGGACGGCTTCAGAGAGGGCGTCAAGGCCGGCAAGGCCGCGGCGCAGGAGGACTGTGCCAGCTCCAAGCCCAAGCCGCACAAGAAGCCCGGCCTCAGAGCGCAGGACCAGGCGGTCGAGGACGCGTTCCAGCAGGGCTTCATCGCCGGCGCCCAGAGCGCCTTCGACAAGTTCTGCCGCACCGGCCGCCACTGAGGCACGAAGGCCACGGGCCCGCTTCTCGATCGGCTACGGGGAAGGCGAAGTCGGCCCCGTGCGGGGAGAGGACGGCGGCGCCGACGGGTTCGTCGGCGCCGCCGGCTCGGAGGTCGTGGGCCCGCTCTCGCGCGGTGCACCGCTCCCGTCGGTCAGCCCCGGCAGGGGCCTCCCGGTGGGCACCACCGGGAGCCTCTCGGTGGGCACCTCGGTGTCTTCGGAAGGAGTGCCCGTCTCTTCGGAGGGTGTTCCGGTGTCTTCGGAAGGCGTGCCCGTCTCCTCGGAAGGCGTGCCCGTGTGCTGGTCGGTGGGGGTGGAGGTGCCGGACGCTTCGGGCGACGTGACGGGCGGGAGCGTGGTCACCGGCGGGTGCGAAGCCACCGGAGGTGCGACGGGCTTGTCGCGCTCCGGTTTCGCGCCGCGGTCGCGCTGGTACCAGCGGTGGTTCGCGTGGTCGTAGATCACGATCTTGTTGACGATGGTCACGGAAGGCGCGATCACCACCACGTTCTGCGGGCGGTACGCGGCCCACGGCTGCCCGTACCGCTTCGAGCCGGGCTTCAGGGGCACCGGCTGCCCCAGCGGGTTCCCGCAGGCGCACCGCACCCGGGGCACGCCTCTGTCGTCCACCAGCACGGCCGTTCCCGCCTGGAGCACGGCCTGGTAGCCGGTCGCGGCGCCGTCCTTGTAACCGTGGTTGGTGACCCGGGTGTCCAGCCGCAGATCGACCGGCGTGAGGGAGCGCAGATAGCCGTCGACGTCTCCCGGCTGGATGCCCAGGGCCGAGGCGAAGGCGCTGTTCTTCACGGGCGCCGCCGCCAGCACCTTGATCTGCTTCTCGACGTCGCAGCTCGCCAGGTCCTGGGTGCCGCCGTACAGGCCCGGCTGGGCGCCGCTGACGGAGCGCGTGGCGGTGGTGGCCGTCGCGGGAGCGGCACTGCTGGGAGCGGGCTGGGGCTCCTGGACACTTTGGGTCCTGGCCGTGGACTCGGTGAACGGGTCCTGCCCGGCGGAGCCGGCCGGTTGCAGGAAGACCTCGCTGCCCTGGCCCGGGGTACCGCTGGGCCGGGTCAGCACCAGGGCCAGCGCCACGGCCGCGGCCACGGCGACGAGCGCGGTCACCAGCCGGGGCGCGGACCGCCACCACGGCTTCCGGCCGGGCTCGTCGTGCGGCCCGGACCCCGACCCGTATCCGCCCGAGCCCCCCGGCGGCGGAGGCGGGGGTGGCGGCGGCGGGGCGCCCTGCCGGTCACCCGAGAGCGGCCCGGAGGGCGGGCCGGTGGGGCGGTCCGGTGGCGGTGTGCCCAAAGGTTCCGTGGTCACCGATGCCTCCTGGATGCTCCGCACAATGAACCAGCACTCACGGGCCCATACCTGGCAGTCTCCGGACACCCGTCACTCCAGCGCACCATCGGGTGCGCCATTCAGGTGGTGTCCGTGTACCGGGGCTGCCTACGGTGGTTTGTGAGCCGTTCCTGGCGTGATGCCGTGGTCGCGGTGCTGGCGGGATTCCTGGTGATGGCCGCCGTCGCCGCGGCCGGGCTGGCCTGTGCCGGTGCGGGCGAGCTGCCGGGCGGCGCGTTCCCCCGGGTGGTCGCCGCCGTCGTCGTGCTGGCGGCGGGCGGCTCGGTCGAGGTGTCGGGGGGCGCCGGTTTCCTGGCCGGGGCCGACGCGAGCCTGTCCGTGCTCCCGCTCTCGGTGAGCCTGGCCGGAGCCCTCACCACGGCGTACTGCTTCCTGCGGCCGCTGCACCACCGGGCCGTGGCCAGGCCCCGTGAACTGCTGTCCCGGGCCGCCCCGTTGATGCTGCTCTGGCTGGCGGCGCTCGCGGGTGCCGCACTGCTCGCCCGCCGGACCTTCGGCATCTCCACCGGCGACTCCCCCATCGGGGAGATCGTCGAACTCCTCGACTCCGCCCCGACAGTGGGTTTCCGGGCGGATCTTCCGGCCACCCTGTTCTTCGGACTGCTGTGGATCCTGGGCCTGTTGCTGGTCGTCCTGCTGGTCTCCCGCGGCGCACCGCTCCCGGCCGGGCTGGTCCGCTTCCACACGGCGGTGCGCCCGGCGGCCTCCGCCACGGTCGCGCTGCTGCTCGCGTACGTGGCCCTCGGCATCGGTGTCGGCCTGGTCGTGGCCGCGACCCAGGGCCATGCCGCCCGCACCCTCGCCGTGGTCCTGCTGGGCCTGCCGAACCTCGCCTGGCCCGCGCTCACCCTGGGCTTCGGCGGTGCCTGGGAAGGCAAGGTCGAGGGTCCCTTCGGGCTGCCGATGCCGAACCTGCTGGACCGGGCGGTGCGCGGCCCCGGCACGTCCACGGTCGACGTGGCCTCACTCGCGGAGCGGGACTCCCGGGCGTGGTGGCTGGTGGCGGTGGCCGTCGTCCTGCTGCTCGCCGCCGGCGTCCTGGCAGCCGTACGCTCCTCCGCCCACGTCCGCCCCCGGCAGCAGGCCCTGCGCCTCGGCGCGGCCCTGGCCCTCGCCACTCTGACGGTCTGCCTGCTGGCCCGGGTCGAGGCGCGGTTCGGCCTCACGCTGCTCGGCATCGGCGTCGGCGACGTGGACGGCCTCGGCGGCGAGGTTCTGCTCGAACCAGTACTGTGGCGCACGGTCGGTCTCGCCCTCCTGTGGGGCGCGGTGGCGGGCTTCATGGGTGCCCTCCTGGCCCGCCCCCTCCACCACCACGGCCGCGTCGACGAACCCGCCGCGCCCCCGCACCTCCAGGGCCCGGGCCCTTAGGTCCTCTCGAACACCGGCAACGCCCATCGCGGGGGTGGCGGCGGCGGGTCCGCGGGCCCCGGCGCGTGTGCCGCCCGGGTCGGCGGGCGGGCGGCCGTCCCGGCCCGCCGCAGCGCCCCGGTGAACTCCAGGCAGGTGCCCCACCGGTCCTCCGGCGACTTGGCCAGCGCCTTCGCCAGTACCTCGTCGAGCGCGTCCGGCAGCCCGGGCCGCCGCGAGGTGAGCGGCGGCGGCGGATCGTACTGGTGGGCCCAGAGCAGGGCCATGTCGTCGTCCCGCTCGAAGGGCGGGCCGCCTGCCAGGGTCTCGTAGGCGACGCACCCCAGGCTGTACACGTCGCACCGGCCGTCCACCGGCTTCCCGGATATCTGCTCCGGAGCCACGTAGTCCAGGGTGCCGACGAACTGCCCCACGCTCGTGAACCCGGTCAGCGACAGCGACTTCTTCGTCAGCCCGAAGTCCGTGAGGTACGCGTACTCGGGGTAGTCGATGTCCGTCCCCTTCGCGATCAGGATGTTGCCCGGCTTCACGTCCCGGTGCACCAGGTCGTGGTCGTGCGCCGCGTCCAGCGCCGAGGCGATCTGCCCCGCGATCCGGGCGGCCGTGTCCACCGGCAGGGGGCCGGTGCCGTCCAGCATCGCCCGCAGGTCCTGCCCGGGCACGAACCGCATCGCGATGTACAGCAGCCCGTCCGCCTCCCCCGCCTCGAACACGGGCACGATGTGCGGGTGTTCGATGGCCGCGGCCACCCGCGACTCGTGGACGAAGCGCTGCCTGAAGGTGTCGTTCCGGGCCAGTTCGGGGGCCAGCAGCTTCAGCGCCACCGTCCGGTCCAGGCGCAGGTCCCGCGCCCGGTAGACGACGGCCATCCCGCCGCGCCCGATCTCGCTCTCCACCTCGTACCCGGCGATCCGCTTGCCCCGCAGGTCGGAGGGGCGCCCCCCGACCGGGTCCGGCTCCATCACCGGTCTCCGGGCGTGTCCACGATGCGGGTCGGGTCGTACGCCACGCTCCGCTCGGGCTCGGCGTCATGCCGGTCCGCGGGCGGACCGGCCGGTGGCGGACCGGCCGGTGGCGGACCCGCTCGTACGTCGGCCACGCCGCCCGGATCCGAAGGCCCCGACGGTGGCTCCGGCCCGGACGGGGCGCCCGGTCCCGTGACGACCGCGAAGGTCGCCAGGCGGGCCCCGTCGCCGTACATCCACCGTCCCGCCGCCTCGTCGTAGAGCCACACGGACTCCCCGTCGAGCACCACGCCGGCCCGCAGTCCCTTCACGGCGCGCCGGAAGGCCTCGCCGTCCGCGCGCCCCGAGGCGAGGTCGGCGACGGCCCGCCGGTAGCGGTCCACGGCGTCCACGCTGCGCGCGAGCTGCGGGCCCGGATCCTCGGCCCGCCCCGGCGACCGCCCACCGGTGGTCGGCGGCGGCTGCGGAACGGCGACCAGCAGCCGCCCGTCCACCCAGGCGGACCACCCGTTGGAGCAGAGGACCTCGCCCCACTCCCCGCGCCGGGACAGCAGCTGCACGGGCAGGAACGGATCGAGGGGCTCCGTCGGCCGGGAGACGTCGGGCTCTTCCCAGGCGGGCAGCCCCGACTGCGGCACGACATGGGTGGGCTGGAAGTCGAGGGCGCCCTCCGGGTTCGTCATGGGCAGTCCTGCTTCCGCATGAGGGCGGGCTCGTACCCGCGCGGCAGCCGGTCGGCCGGCACTCCGTGGAGCACCGACGGCCCCGGACTCATGTCCCTGGAGCCCAGGTCGGTCTCCAGGGCGAGCTGGGGCGCGCTCGGCACACCGGGGCGCTGGACCATGAGCAAATTTTCCCACGATCCGACGGGCCCGGCACCGGTCACACATAGCCGCAGGTCAGAGGCGTCTTATGGGTAATGACAACGGTCCCCGTTGCAGCCTTTGCCGATCGCGTCGCGGTGCGCTTCACTTCACGCGTCGGAACCGAACAAACGGGCGCCGCGAGGGAGACGGGGGACGCGATGAGCGCGCACGACCACGCGCACGAGGGCCACGGCCACGGCGGGCACGACGGCCACGGAGGCCACGGAGGTCACAGCCACGGCCTGGCCGCCGATGCCGACCGGCGCTGGCTGGCGATCGCGCTCGGTCTGATCGGCGCGTTCATGGCCGTCGAGGTCGTCGTCGGCATCGTGGCCCACTCACTGGCCCTGATCTCCGACGCCGCCCACATGCTGACCGACGCCGTCTCGATCGTCCTCGCGCTGATCGCGATGCGGCTCGCAGCCCGTCCGGCGCGCGGCGGTTTCACGTACGGCCTCAAGCGGGCGGAGATACTGTCCGCCCAGGCCAACGGCCTGACGCTGCTCCTGCTGGCGGTCTGGCTCGCGTACGAGGCGGTGCGGCGGCTGATGGATCCGCCCCCGGTGGAGGGCGGACTGGTCCTGGTGACCGCGCTCGCGGGCATCGTCGTCAACGTGGCCGCGGCCTGGTGCATCTCGAAGGCGAACCGGTCCTCGCTGGCCGTCGAGGGCGCCTACCAGCACATCCTGAACGACCTGTTCGCCTTCATCGGGACGGCCGTCGCCGGTCTGATCGTGCTCACCACCGGCTTCCGGCAGGCCGACGCGATCGCCACCCTCGTGGTGGTGGTGCTGATGGTGAAGGCGGGCTACGGGCTGGTGCGCGAGTCCGGCCGGATCTTCCTGGAGGCGGCCCCGGCCCATGTGGACCCGGACGCGGTCGGCGACCGGCTCGTCGGGCACCCGCCGGTGACCGAGGTGCACGACCTGCACATCTGGACCATCACCTCCGGGCAGGCGGCGCTCTCCGCGCACGTCCTCGTCGAGCCGGCGGGCGACTGCCACGCGGTGCGCCGGGACCTGGAACGGCTTCTGGCCAAGGAGTACGGGATCACGCACACCACCCTCCAGGTGGACCACGTACAGGACTCCCTCCTCACCGTCGGCCGCGCGGGTGAGACGCCGGAGGACCCCCACTGCGCGGACTCGCACGGTCCGGTCCACCGGCAGGGCCCGCACGAGCACTGAAGCGCGGGGATCACTGAGTACCCGGCGCGCGGGGCATAGATGGACGCATGACGCACAAGCGCAGTGCCGGACTGCTCCTGTTCCGCCGTACGGGTGGGGGTTCGGAGCCGGGGGTCGAGGTCCTGCTCGGCCACATGGGCGGCCCGCTGTGGGCCGGGCGGGACGCCGGGGGGTGGGCCATCCCCAAGGGCGAGTACGAGCCGGACGAGACGCCGCGGGACGCGGCCCGCCGGGAATTCACCGAGGAGATCGGGCTGCCGCCCCCGGACGGCGAGTACCTGCCACTCGGTGACGTGCGGCTGTCCAGCGGGAAGCTGGTGACCATCTGGGCGGTGGAGGCGGACCTCGACCCCGCGCTCATGGTGCCCGGGACCTTCTCCTTGGAATGGCCGCCGCACTCCGGGACCGTACAGGAGTTCCCCGAGCTGGACCGGGTGGCCTGGTTCACTCCCACGGTGGCGGAAAACAAGCTGATGGCTTCCCAAATCCCGTTCCTGGAGCGCTTGTTGATGCTCCTGAAGGGTTGACTCGACCTTTACTTGCCAGCAATCCCCACCTGCATGGACATTGCACATATGACGAACGTCGTGCTGGTGGGAACCCTGGACACCAAGGGTGTGGAGTACGGCTGGCTGCGCGAGAGGCTGCTGCGCGCCGGCGTCGAAGTGATATTGGTCGACACGGGAGTGATGGGCGAGCCCCGGGTGCCCGCAGACGTACCGCGTGAAGCGGTGGCCCGGGCCGCGGGAACGGAACTGTCGGAACTGCGCGCGGCCGCCGACCGGGGCGCGGCCGTCACCACGATGGCCCAGGGCGCGGAGGCGACCCTGTTACGCCTGCACGCCGAGGGCCGGGTGCACGCGGTGCTCGGGATCGGCGGCAGCGGCGGCACCTCCATCGCCACCCGGGCGATGCGCGCCCTGCCGCTGGGCGTACCGAAACTGATGGTCTCGTCCATGGCGTCCGGCGACGTCGCGCCGTACGTGGGTTCCGCGGACATCACGATGATGTACAGCGTCGTGGACATCGCGGGGATCAACAGCATCTCAGCGCCCGTCCTGGCCAACGCGGTGGAGGCGGTCGCCGCCATGGCCAAGGCCTTCGGCCGCGCCTGTCTGGACACCCCCCGCCCGGCGCGGCTGGGCGCCGGCGGCCGCCCGCTGATCGCGGCGAGCATGGCGGGCGTGACCACGATCGGCGTGGACGCGGCCCGCGAGCGGCTGACCGAACTGGGCTACGAGGTACTGGTCTTCCACGTCAGCGGCTCCGGCGGCCGCACCCTGGAGACCCTGGCCGGCCAGGGGATCTTCGCGGGGGTCCTCGACCTCACCCTCAGCGAGCTCGCCGACGACCTGTGCGGCGGCATGCTCACCGCCGGCCCCGACCGGCTCAGTGCGGCCGGGCGGGCCGGGATTCCGCAGGTGGTGAGCCTGGGCGCGCTGGACATGGTCAAGTTCGGCCCGCTGGAGACCCTGCCCGAACGGGCCCGCTACCGGCGGGTCCGCGTCCACAACCCGTCCATCACGGTGATCCGTACGACCGAGGCCGAGTGCGCGGAACTGGGCCGCAGGGTCGCCGCCAAACTCCGTGCGGCCACCGGCCCCACCGCGGTCTGTGTGCCGCTGCGGGGACTGTCCACGCTCGGCGCGCCGGGCGGCCCCTACCATGACCCCGGCGCGGACCGGGCCCTGTTCTCGGCGCTGCGCGACGGCTTGCGGGGCAGCGCCGCCCGGCTCTACGACTACGACACCCACATCAACGACCCGGCCTTCGGACGGGCGGCGGCCGACCGGCTGCACACCATGATCGGCGCGGTGTCGGCCGCCGCCTGAGACGCCCCCGCACGGTTGGGAACCGGCCCTGGCGGAAACGGTGTCCCTGGTGTTGGCCGGTCGACGACCGGCCGACCCCAGGGCGCGGTCGACAGGGGGCGGGAAGCGATGAAGGACACGCGGACAGCGTGGTCGGTCCCCGGTTACACGGAGGTCCGGGAACTCGGGTCGGGTGGCAGCGGCCGTGTCGTGCTCGCCGTGCACGACGGTACGGGCACGGCGGTCGCGGTGAAGTACCTCAGCGACCGGCTGCGCCGGGACCCGGCCTTCGTCGGCGAGTTCCGGGCCGAGGCCCGCCTGCTCGGCGGGCTCCGCTCGCCGTACGTGGTGGGCCTGTACGAGTACGTGGAGTCGCCCGGCGGCGCGGCCATCGTGATGGAGCTGGTGGACGGCATCTCCCTGCGCGCGCTGCTGAAGCAGGCCGGGCGGGCGGACGCCGAGGCCGCGCTGGTGGTGCTGAAGGGCTCCCTCCTCGGACTGGCGGCCGCGCACCGGGAGGGCGTGGTCCACCGCGACTACAAGCCGGAGAACGTGCTGGTCGCCGCAGACGGCTCGTCCAAGCTGGTGGACTTCGGGATCGCGGCGGGCCGCGGGACCACACCGGGCGTGGCCGGAACCCCCGCCTACATGGCGCCCGAGCAGTGGCAGGGCCGGCCGGCCTCGCCCGCGGCGGACGTGTACGCGGCGACGGCAACCTTCTTCGAATGCCTCACCGGGCGCAAGCCGTACGACGGGGAGAACTTCGCGGAACTCGCCGTCCAGCACATAGAGGCGCCGGTTCCGGAGACCGAGGCCCCCGAGCCGGTACGCCCGCTGATCCGGCGGGGTCTGGCCAAGCAGCCGGAGCAACGGCCGGAGAACGCCGAGGCCTTCGTGACGGAACTGGAGGGCGTGGCCCTCGCCGCGTACGGGCCGCAGTGGGAGGAGCGCGGCCAGCGCAAGCTGGCGGCGCTTGCCGCGCTGCTGCCGCTGCTGTTCCCCTCGGCGGGTGCCGCGGCGGAGGGCACCACCGCGGTGGCCACCACCACGCTGAGCAGCGGCTCCGGCTGGGCCCCCGGGCGGCGCGGCTGGCTGGCGGCCGGGGCGGCGCTGGTGCTGGGAACGGTGCTGGTGCTCACGACGGACGCGGTCGGCGCGGCCCCGGGCGGAGCCTCGGCGGTGAGCGCGTTCGCCACGACGAGCGCGGCCCCGCCCGGACCGGGCTCACCGGCCCCGGGCCCGCACGTCCCGGCCTCCCCCTCCACGAGCGCGAGCCCCTCGCCGTCCCCGAGTGCCTCGCCGTCCCCGAGTGCCTCGCCGTCGCCGACTCCCGCCCCCACCGTGTCCGCGACCCCCACCCCGAAGCCGACGGTGAGCTGGTCGACGGCGCCGACTCCCACCCCGACCCCCACGCCGACGCCCACCCCGACGCTGAAGGTCACGAAGATCGGCGTCTCGCTCGAGCCCGGCCTCTACCGGGGCGAGGCGACCGTGACGCTCGCCACCCAGGGCGCGGGGCCGGTCACCGTCGTACTGGAGTGGTTCCTGGGCAGCGAGCAGGGCGCCTACTCCGTGCCCGACGGCTCGGACACGGTCGTCGTCCAGTCCGGCTCGGCGGCCCCCGTGGTCCAGGCCCACACCTTCACCCGCGGTCGCGGCTGCTACGGCGGGGTCAGGGTCACCACCAAGCCCGCGGCCGGCAACAGGTCCGCCTCCGACTCGCAGTACCTGCTGCGGTGCCAGGAGGCACCCCGATGAGCGATCCCCGCGCCCCGCAGGACGACGACTACAGCGCCACCGTCCTCGGCAGCCACTGGTTCTCCGGGCCTCCGGCGGCACCGGAGGTGGCCCCCGACCGGGTCGAGGGATCGGTGCTCCGGTTCGGTCCCGGGGTCACGGCGGCCATGCCCGCGCCGTTCCCCGTCTCCGCCACCGCCGTACGCGGTGCCCGGCGCCGGCGCGGCGCCGGGCTGCGCCGGTACACCCTCGCGGCGGTCGTCCTGCTCGCGGTCCTCGCGTACCTCGGGTGGCAGCGGTACGGGCCGGCCCTCGCCGTCCGGGACGTGGCCGTGACCACCGATCCCGGGGGACCGGCCTGCGATGCGGCGGCCGACGTGGTCGCCGTCGTACGGACGAACGGGCGCCCGGGGACCCTCACGTACCGCTGGCTCCGCAGCGACGGCACCCGCTCCGAGCCGCTGACCGAGCGGGTGCCGCGCGGGCAGCGGGAGGCCAGGCTGCACCTGCTGTGGACCTTCCGCGGCGCCGGGACCTACCCCGCCAGGGCCGAACTCGAACTGCTCTCGCCCGAGCAGCGCACGGCCGCGGTGGAGTTCACGTACCGGTGCCGCCCGTAGGCCTTCCGGCCAGTACGGCCGGGCCGTCCGGCCAGGGAGAGGCCGCCGGGCATCGCGCACCGGGCGGGATTTCGACGACAGGGTCTGGAACCGGGTCTAGAACCGCGCGTGCGCGCTGATGTCCGCCTCGAACTCCCCCGTCATCGCCGGGGTCACCGTCGGCCGGCACTGCGCGACGGCCGCCAGGTAGTCCTCCGTGCCCGCGCCGAGCTGCGCGGCAGCCGCACCCCGCGCGCCCACCGCCTCCAGGTCCCGTTCGAAGGACACCTGCGCCGCGATCCGCGCCGCGTGCTCGATGTCGGCGGGCGTGAACAGCTCGGTCGCCGCGACCAGGGCCGATACGTCGACGTCCGCGCGCCCCGCCGTGTAGCGGGACCAGATCGCGGCGCGCGCCCCGGCGTCGGGGGTGCCGATCGGGATCAGGTAGTCGAAGCGCCCGGGCCGCAGGAAGGCCGGGTCGAGGGAGCGGATGGAGTTGGTGGCGCACACGAGCAGCCGCTCGTCGCCCTCCCGGAAGCCCGGGATCAGCTTGAGCAGCTCGTTGGTCACCCCGTGGATCCCGCCGGGCTGCGCGGGCTCGGAGCGTACGGGCGCGATCTCCTCGACCTCGTCGATGAAGACGAGGACCCGCTCCAGCTCGGCTATCCGGGCGAAGGCGTCGCGCAGTGCCGCGGCGAGGTTGCCCTCGTCGGCGAGGCGGGAGGGCAGCAGTTCCACGAAGGGCCAGCCGAGCCGGGAGGCGATGGCCCGGGCGAAGGTGGTCTTGCCGGTGCCGGGCGGGCCGAACAGGGTGATGGCGCGCGGCGGCCGCACGCCGTGCGAGGCTGCCCGCTCCGGCTCGGCGAGCGGCAGCACCACGCGCCGCTCGATGAGGTCCTTCTCCTTCTCCATGCCGGCGACCTCGGCCCACAGGTCGCTGGGCAGGAAGCGGCCGCCGAGGTCGTCGAGGAGACCGGCTGCCGACCCGTGCAGGGGCTCGGTCTTCTCGAAGTAGGCGACCGCCGGCTGCCGCGTGTAGCCGGCGTTGAGGAGGCCCTCGCCGAGCAGATCCTCCTCGGGCAGGACGTACGCGATCCTGCCGACGCGGGCGGCGACGAGGCGCCGCTCCAGCTCGACGAGCAGGGCGCTGGCCAGGCCCCGGCCGCGCCAGCCCGCGGCGATCGCGATGCGCATCACCCAGGCGCGCTCACCGGTGACGCAGGCCAGGGCCGCGCCTATCGGAACGCCCTGGTGGACGGCGACCACGCAGGGCTGCCGGTCGGTGAGGGCGCTGATGCACTCGGCGAGCGAGAAGACGGACTCCTGGCCGAGTTCCGCCGTGGTGTCGATCAGATGGACGACCGCCGCGAGATCGCTCTCGCGGTAGTCGTGGATGAGCCAGTTCACCGGGTACCGCCCCTCGTTCGTGCTCCTGCGGCGAGGTTAGGGGCGGCCGGGGCGGACGATCACGCTCCGCGGTGCACAACAGCGGGGCCCGAAACCGTCCGGGTCGTCCATAGACCGGTGGCTCCCGCCCACGCCCCGTCCGTGGAACTTGTCCGGCCGTGGGTGGGGTTTCACATCGGGTTCACGGGATTCACAGGGGATTCATACGGAACACCGCCCTCCGGACACAGGTTCGGCGGGCAGGGTCGGAACATGATCCAGCGGATGCTCCCCCGACCGGCCCGCCGCACCCGTGCGCGGCGGGCGTCCAGGATCCTGCTGGCGCTGGCCGCCATGGCCGCGCTGGTCAGCGTGGACGTGCCCGACGCCGCGGCCGGGCCGCCGCTCGGCGTCACCGCGCAGGCCCTGCCCGGCGCCATGGCGGACCGGGTGGGCGCGCTCTTCTCGGGCGGGCTCGACGGCGGCCACTTCTGCACCGCCTCGGTGGTGCAGAGCGACGACCGCGATGTGATCGCCACCGCCGCGCACTGCCTGGGGGAGCCGGACACCACCTACTTCGCGCCGGGCTACCGGGACGGCGAGGCCCCGTACGGCGTGTGGAAGGTCACGAGTGTCCACGTCGCCCCGGGCTGGACGGACGGCGAGAACCCGGACGACGACATCGCCTTCGCGACGGTGGCCCCGGTGGACGACGGGCGGTCCGGTGCGGTCGAGGACCTCGTGGGCGGCTTCCCGGTCGCCGCCGAGCAGCCCGCCGACGCCACGGTGACGGTCATCGGGTACCCGCGCACCGACGAGACCCCGCTGCGCTGCTCCAACACCACGGCCCTGTTCTCGGGCACCCAGCGCCGCGTCGACTGCCCGGACCTCAGCGGCGGCACCAGCGGCAGTCCCTGGCTGGTGGACGGGGCGCTGGCCGGAGTCCTCGGCGGCCACGAGGGCGGCGGCACCGTCCCGGAGGTCTCGTACAGCGCGGTGATGGGCGACCAGGCGGTGGAGCTCTACCGCGAGGCGGCAGACGCGGGCTGACGCCGCTCCGCCATCCTCAGCGCGGTTCCAGCTCGTGCGCACCCTCCACGAAGTCGTCCGGCCGGTCTTCCCGCAGGCGCAGCAGGCGATGGTTCACCAGTTCGAGCGCCTGCGGGATCCCGCAGGCGTGCTCGTCCCGGATCCTCTGCAGGGCCTGGATCCGGCGCCCCTCCAAGAGCAGGTAGTCGATCTTCGACCACCGCTCGGAGCTGTCGTCGCCCGGCTGCTTCAGCGCGTCGACCTCCGCCCTCAGGCGGGCGATCTCGCGCAGGGCCTCGTCGCGCTCGGCCAGGGCGCGGGCCAGTTCGGCCCGCAGGCCGGTCTCAGGCATCGGCGGACTGACCGGCCCGGCCGGTGGCGGGCTCGGCCACGAGCTCCGTGGCAGGCACGGGGGCCAACTCGGCGGCGAGTTCCGTGGCGGGTGCCTCGAACCAGGTCGGCTCGTCGCGCAGGGCCTGGTGGATGCGGTCCAGGGCGAAGCGCTCCAGCGGGGGCAGCTCGTCCACCTCGAACCAGGCCACCTCCAGCGACTCGCTGTCGTTCGCCCGGGCCTCGCCGCCCGTCGCCCGGCAGCGGAAGGTGATGTCCTGGAACTGGCAGACGTCGCCGTTGGGGTAGGTGATCGGCTCCAGCATCTGGACGAGGACCACCCGCTCGGGAACGCACCGCACCGCCGTCTCCTCGTACACCTCGCGCACGGCGGTCTCGGCGGGCTGCTCCCCCGGCTCGGCGATCCCGCCGACCACGGACCACCGCCCGGTGTCGGAGCGCCTGCCGAGCAGCACCCGGCCCCGGTCGTCGAGGACGATGGCCGTGACCCCGGGCAGCAGGAGCAGCCGGTGCCCGGCGGTGGCGCGGATCTCACGGATGAAATCGGGAGTGGTCATCCCCCGACCCTACGAGGCCGGGGCGGCGGCCCCCGCATCAGACCGCCCGCGGGCGCGGATCCGGCGGGCCAGGATCCAGCCGAGCCCGCCCGCGGTGAGGACGAGCAGCGCGTACTCGGGCAGCGGCCCCACGACGGTGGCCGGGGTGCGGGTGGAGCGCAGCGGGATCTCGGCGACCAGCGCGTCGGCGGTGAACATCTTCGTCTGCCGCACGATCGTCCCGTCGGGGCGGATCACCGCGCTCACGCCGCTGGTGACGGGGACGAGGACGGTGCGGCTGTGCTCGACCGCCCGGACCCGGTCCATGGCGAGCTGCTGGTAGGTCATCTGGGTCCGGCCGAAAGTGGCGTTGTTGCTGGGCACGGCGATCACCTGGGCGCCGTCCCGGACGGTGGAGCGGACGGCGTCGTCGAAGGCGGCCTCGAAGCAGGTGACCATGCCGACGCCGCTGCCGGCCATGTCGAAGACGCCGGGGTCCTTGCCCGGGCCGAAGTCACGGCGCACCCGGTCCACGTCGGCGCTGAAGAGCCGGACGAAGGAGCGCATCGGGATGCGCTCGCCGAAGGGCTGGATCTTCCGCTTGTCGTAGGTCGCGGTGGGGCCGGCCACCGGGTCCCAGAGGATCATCGTGTTGCGCAGCGGGCCGGTCTCGGGAGCCACGACGGCGCCGATGGCGACGGGCACGCCGATGGCCTTGACCGCCCTGTCGATGGCCTCGTACGCGTCGGGCTGGGAGTACGGGTCCAGGTCGGAGGAGTTCTCCGGCCAGACGACGAAGTCGGGCTTCGGGGCGCGGCCGGCCTTGACGTCCTCGGCGAGCTGGATCGTGCGGTTGACGTGGTTGTCCAGGACCTGGCGGCGCTGCGCATTGAAGTCGAAGCCCAGGCGCGGCACGTTGCCCTGGATGACGGCGGCCACGGCGGTGCCGTCCTGGGCCGCGTCTGAGACGAGGGGCCGGGCGGCGAGGCCGACGCCGACGGGGGCGGCGACGGTGAGCGCGGCCAGGGCGGCGGTGGCCCGCCGGGGGTGGCCGAGGGCGACGCGCAGGGCTTCGTACAGGCCGAATCCGCAGAGGGCCACGGCGAAGGAGAGCACCGGGGTGCCGCCGAGGGCGGCGATCGGCGTGAAGACGCCGTCGGCCTGGCCGAAGGCGAGCTTGCCCCAGGGGAATCCGCCGAAGGGGGCCCGGGCGCGCAGGGCCTCGCCCGCGACCCAGACGGCGGCGGCGAACAGCGGCCAGGCGGGGAGCCGGCTCACGAGGGCGATGCCGAGGCCGGTGAGAGCGATGAAGAGGGCTTCCACGGCGGCCAGCGCCAGCCACGGCCCCGGACCGACCTCCTCGCCCGTCCAGACGAGCAGCGGCAGCAGGAAGCCGAGCCCGGCGAGGAATCCGAGGCCGAAGCCGGCCCGGGCGCGGCGGCCGTGCAGGCAGCCGACGAGCAGCGCGAGCGCGAGGGGGGCCAGCCACCACAGCGGGCGGGGCGGGAAGCTGAGGTAGAGCAGCACCCCCGCCACGGCGGCGAGCACCGCGCGCACGAACGCGGCGCCCTTCCGCTTCGGGGTGGGGGCGGGGCGCTCCGCGGCTTCGGTCCGGGCTCCGGCGGCGGGGTGCGCGGGCTCGTTCCCGGCCGCGCGGGTCACACTGCTGCTCATCTGGCGGAGTGTACGTCCCTACGCGCCGGAGGCCGGTAAGCGGTTAGCGGGCGAGGGCCCTGAGGTGGGTGCGGATGACCCGGACGGCGTTCTCGGCGTCGTCGACGGTGACCGTGAAGCGCTTCCCGTCGCCGAGCTTCACCTCCAGCCCCTCGCCGCGCCGGACGATGACCGCGGTGCCCTTCTCGGGGCGCCAGCGGTAGCCCCAGCCGCCCCACTGCTGGGGGGTGATCCGGGGGATGAACTCGGCGGACGCCACCTCGGTGAGGCGGATCCTGCGGCGTGGCAGTCCGACGTGGCCGCAACGGACCTCGAGGGCCTCGGAGTCGACGGTGACGGCCACGTGGACGAAGGCGAGGGTGCCGTAGAGGATGAGGAGCCCCACGGCGAGGCAGCCGATCACGGACATGAGCAGCGGGACGATGCCGGAGGTCCAGGCGTTGTCGACGGCGAGCTCGATGCCGAGCGCCAGACAGGCGGCACCGGCGGCTGCGAGCAGCCACTGCGCGCGGTTGGAGGCCCGGCCTGTCCAGAGCGGACCCGGAGGGTGACCCGTCATGAGTAGCAGCGTACTCACGTTCCGCATGCGCGCCACCGCCTCTCACCCGCTTCGCCCAGCGCCGACTCGACGCGACACGGGGCCTGCCCGTGCTCGACCCGACGCGACACGGGGCCTCCCCGCGCTCGACTCGACGCGTCACGTGCCTGCCCGCGCTTGACCTGAACCAAACTTGAGGTTCTACGGTCCTCGGCATGACCACTCACCAGGCAGTTGAGAGCACTGTTCCCGAGCGCTACCGCACCGCGGTGGTGCCGCACATCATGGTGGCCGACGCGCCCGCCGCGATCAGCTTCTACGTCCGGGCGTTCGGCGCCGTCGAGGAATTCCGGATCGATCGCCCCGAGGGCGGGGTGCTGCACGCCGAGATACGGATCGGCGAGGCGGTCCTGATGCTGGGCGACACCTCCGAAGGCCCCTTCACCACACCTGCGGCCCTGGGCGGGACCTCGGTCGCCCTGCACGTGTTCGTACCGGACGTGGACGCGCTCGCCCGGACCGCCGTGGCGGCCGGCGCGGAGCTGGTCCAGGCGCCGACGGACCAGTTCCACGGCGACCGGACCGCCATCCTGCGGGATCCGTCCGGGCACCTGTGGGTCTTCCTGACCCACCTGGAGGAGGTCTCCGGGGAGGAGCTGGAGCGCCGGCTCGCCGGGGCGTAGCCGCGGCGCGGCACGCAGGCAGCGGCCGGAGGCAGGCCTCAGCCGGCGCCCGGGAGCAGGCGGACGAGCGCGTCGCGCAGGGCCGGGCGGCGGCCGGTCGTGAAGCGGTGCAGGTTGCGCGAGGCGAAGGCGACGCGCTGGGCGCTGCGGCGGCGCTCGGCGTCGTACGCGCGCAGGGCGGCGGGCAGCCCGGCCGGTCCGCCGTCGGCTACGGCGCGGGTCAGCGCCTCGGCGTCGAGGAGGGCGGTGCAGGCGCCCTGGCCGAGGTTGGGCGTCATGGCGTGGGCGGCGTCCCCGACGAGGGCCGCGGCCTCCGGCGACGAAGGCGGGCAGCGCAGGGTGGAGGTGGCGCATCTCGTACCGGATCCAGGTCGCGGGGTCCGTCTCCGCCAGGAGGCGCGGGACGGGGTCGTGCCAGTCGGCGAAGGCGTCGCACAGTTCGCCGGCGCTGGTGGCTTCGGGGACGGCGGCGTACCAGTTGGTGCGGCCGGGCTCGACGGGGGTCATCCCGAAGAAGCGGCCCTCGCCCCAGGTCTCGCCGTACACGCCGGTCTCGAATCCGGCGATGCCGATCCAGGCGACCGTGCCGATCTCGCGGGGGCCGCTGCGCCGGCCGAAGTATGCAGTACGGACCACGCTGTTGATCCCGTCGGCACCGACGATCAGGTCGGCCGGGAGACCGGCCGGGTCGGCGAGGCGGCGTCCGTAGGTGATCTCCGCGCCGCCGAGCCGGCCGAGTTCGGCGAGCAGTGCGTCGATCAGGTGGGGCCGGGATATGAGCAGTTCGGGACGTCCCGCCTTGCGCTCGATCCGTTCGAGCGGCAGCGCGGCCAGCACCTTGCCGTCGGGGCGCCGGATCCGGGCGTCGCGGTACGGGACGCCGCGGGCCCGCAGCGCGTCGCCGAGGCCCAGCCGGTCGAGCGCGGTCTGGGCGGTGGGGTGGATCCCGAAGGCCGTTCCGTAGCGTTCGAGCGCGGCCCGGCGCTCCAGGACGGTCACCGTCCAGCCCGCGCGGCGCAGGCCGATGGCGGTGGCGAGGCCGCCGACGCCCGCCCCGACCACGAGGGCCGTTCCCGTGCCGCCTGCCCTTGCCCCTGTCGCTGCCCCTGTAGCCACGGCCAACCAACCCCTTCCCGCCCACCTCACGACCGGGCGATCACCACAGCCGTGGTACTACATCTGTGGTACCACGGCCGTGGTTATGCTGGCAACGTGAATCAGGACCGGAGGGACCGGCTGCGGGACGCGGCGATCGCCGTACTGGCCGAGGCGGGCGGGCGCGGGCTGACACACCGGGCCGTCGACGCGGCCGCCGCCGTGCCCACGGGCACGGCCAAGAACTACTTCCCGACCCGCGACGCGCTGCTGCGGGCCGTGGCCGAACGCTGCCTGGAGCAGTACCGGGCGATGGCCGCCGCCCTGGCGGGGGCCGGCCCCGGACCGGCCGACGCACGGGAACTCGCGGCGCTGCTGGCGGGGCTGCTGCGGGATGTGGCCGGTCCGGGGCGGCCGCGCGTCCTGGCCTATCTGGAGCTGCAGACCGAGGCGACCCGGCGGCCCTGGCTGGCCACACTGCTGGACCCGATCGCGGCTTCGGACTTCGCGTCGTACGCGTACCTGCTGCGCGCTGCGGGACTGCCGGCGGCGCCCGAGCAGGCTCGCGCGCTCACCCTCGCCCTGCACGGCACTATCCCCCACCTGCTGGCCGGCACTCCGGACACACTGGCCGCGGCCGGCCTGGACGACCTCGACCTCTTCACCCGTGGCCTGCTGGCCTCCGTATGCGCCCGGGAGGCGCGGTGACCTCCCGGCTCGACCGGGCCGTGGGCGCCGTACTCGGCTCGGCGGCGGGCGACGCGCTGGGCGCGCCGTACGAGTTCGGGCCGCCGGGGCAACTCGGCACGCGCGGCGAGGAGATGCGGGGCGGCGGCGGGTGGGATCCGGGCGAGGCGACGGACGACACGCAGATGGCGGTCCTGGTCGGCGAGTCCCTGCTGGAGTGCAGGGGTCTCGAACTCCCGGACGTCTTCGGACGGTTCCAGCGGTGGGCGGCCGGCCGGCCCAAGGACATCGGCCTCCAGACTGAGGACGTACTGACGAACGGCGAGCCCTGGGACCTCGCGGCCGCCCTGCACTTCCAGCTCAACGCCCGGGCGGCGGGCAACGGTTCGCTGATGCGCGCGGCCACCTCGGCGGTCTATTTCGCGGGAGCCGGACGCGACGGGACCATGGACGCCGCCCGGCGGATCGCGGCGCTGACGCACGGCGACCGGGCCGCCTGGGAGGGCACCGCCGTTCTGCACGAGCTGGTGCGCGTGGCCCTGGACGGCGCCGACCCGCTGGCCGCCCTGCCCGCGACGCTCGCCGCGGTCCACCCGGACCACCGCGAGCGGTACGGACGTGTACTGGACCCCGCGTGGCACCCCGGCCTGGCGACCGAGTTCAACGGGGCGGTGTGGCCCTGCCTGGGCTCGGCGGTGTGGGCGCTCCGGACGACGGGCGGATTCGCGGAGGCGGTACGGGCCGCCGTGGACCTGGGCGGGGACACCGACACGGTGGCCGCGGTGACCGGAGCCCTTGCCGGGGCCCGCTACGGGGAACGGGCGATCCCGGAGCACTGGACGACCGCGCTGCACGTACCGCTGCCCGGGTTCGGGGACCGGGTCCTGGGCGCGGACGATCTGCGCGGGCTGGCCCGGCGGCTGGCGTCGGCCGGGCCCGGCTGAGGGTCAGCCGACGGCCGCGCCCTGGGCCGCGAGCAGCCGCCCCTCGGCGTACCCGAGTGCGGCGGCCGGAAGGGTCCCGAGGCGCCCGCTGCGCAGGACGGTCAGGCTGCCGGTAACGGGCAGGGCCGGCTCGGGGCGGGTACCGATCCGCCGCAGCGCCTGGACGGCGACGGCCTCGGCGGAACCGTGGAAGACCAGCTCCGCGCCCCGCGTCCGGGCGGTCAAGGCGGCCCGGATCGCGGCCTCGACCAGCTCGTAGTGCGTGCAGCCGAGCACGACGTCGGTGACGTCGGCCGGCGTCAGGGCGGCGGCCGCGGCGACGGCGGCCGTCACGGCGGCTTCGTCGGCGGCCTCCACGGCGTCGGCGAGCCCGGGACAGGGCACCTCGGTGACGCGGACACCGGTGGCGAACTCGCTGATCAGTCCGCGCTGGTAGGGGCTACCGGTGGTGGCGGGGGTGGCCCAGATCGCCACGCGCCCGCCGGCGGCCGCGGCGGGCTTGATCGCCGGTACGGTCCCGATGACCGGAATGCCCGGTTCCAGCTCGGCCCGCAGGGTGGGCAGGCTGTGCACGGAGGCGGTGTTGCAGGCCACGATCAGCGCGTCGGGGCGGTGCGCGGCGGCGGCCCGGGCGACGTCGAGGGCCCGCCCGGTGAGGTCGGCGGGGGTCCGCGGTCCCCAGGGCATCCCGTCGGGGTCGTTGGACACGACCAGATCCGCGTCCGGCCGCAGCCGCCGCACCGCCGCGGCCGCCGCGAGGAGGCCGATTCCGGAGTCCATGAGCGCGATCTTCACCCGCCCACCTTAGTCGACACCCCCTCCGGACCCCCTCCCCCGACCCCCGACACCCTCCCGGCCCGCCCCGCCGCGCCCCTGCCCACCGCCCGCGCCGTGGTGGACCGCCGGCAGCCCGACCGCGGCCGGCCGTCCCGCGCCCCCGCCGCACCCCGGTGCTCCGCAAGGCACCCGTGGGAAACCCCCGGCGACCACGGCCCGGCCGCCGAGGCCCACCGCACCCCCGGGTAGGTCGAGGCTCGCGCGGCCCGGCACACCGACCACGGCCCGGCCGCCGAGGCCCACCGCACCCCCGGGCAAGCCGAGGCTCGCGCGGCCCGGCACACCGACCACGGCCCGGCCGCCGAGGCCCCGCCGCACCCGGTGTGGGCGGGATGCGCGACACGCCCCGCGCGGCCCGGCACACTGCCGCCATGGGCCTCCTCACCGCCGCCTGCGCGGCCTACGCCTCCCTTGCCGCCTGGCTCTGGCTCACCCTCGCCCAGGGCATGTTCTGGCGTACCGACGTCCGCCTCCCCCCGCGCACCGCCCCCGCCCGCTGGCCTTCCGTCGCGATCGTCGTCCCGGCGCGGGACGAGGCCGAGGTGCTGCCCCGCAGCCTGCCCTCCCTCATCGCCCAGGACTATCCCGGCGAAGCCGAGGTCGTCCTGGTCGACGACGGCAGCACCGACGGGACCGGCGCCCTCGCCCAGCGCCTCGCCCGTGAACATCCCGGGCTCCCGCTCACCGTCACCTCGCCCGGCGACCCCGCCCCCGGCTGGACCGGCAAGCTCTGGGCCCTGCGCCACGGCATCGCGCTGGCCCGCACCGCGCACGCCACCGAGCCCGACTACCTCCTCCTCACCGACGCCGACATCGCGCACGAGCCCGACAGCCTCCGCGAGCTGGTCTCCGCCGCGACCTCCGCCGACCTCGACCTCGTCTCCCAGATGGCCCGGCTCCGCGTCGTCGGCCTCTGGGAGCGGCTCGTCGTACCCGCCTTCGTGTACTTCTTCGCCCAGCTCTACCCGTTCCGCTGGATCAACCGCCCCACCGCCCGCACCGCGGCGGCCGCCGGCGGCTGCGTCTTGCTGCGCACCGACACAGCCGTGCGGGCCGGCGTCCCCGACGTCATCCGCCAGGCCGTCATCGACGACGTCTCGCTCGCCCGCGCGGTCCAGCGCTCCGGCGGCCGGATCTGGCTCGGACTGGCGGAGCGCGTCGACAGTGTGCGCCCCTACCCCGCGCTCGGCGACCTGTGGCGGATGGTCTCGCGCAGCGCCTACGCCCAACTGCGCCACCAGCCCCTCCTGCTCGCCGGGACGGTCGCGGGCCTGGCGCTCGTCTACCTCGTGCCCCCGGCCGCCCTCCTCGCGGGGCTCGCGACCGGGCACCCGGCGATCGCGTGGGCCGGTGGCCTGGCCTGGCTGCTGATGGCCGGCACCTACCTGCCGATGCTCCGCCACTACGGGCAGCCCGCCGCCCTCGCACCGCTGCTTCCGTTCACCGCACTGCTGTACCTCCTGATGACCGTCGACTCAGCCGTCCAGCACTACCGGGGGCGCGGCGCGGCATGGAAGGGCCGTACCTATGCCCGGCCCAGCGACGCCTGAAACGGCGAACTACTGCCCGAAACAGTGTCATCCGAGGTCACCGGCTTGTGACGCTGCGTCAGCACCAAGTCGGTGCACTGCACAACCGGTGAGTACGAGTGGGAACAAGATGGGGTGGAAGTGGCGAATCGTGCACGTGAACGCCAATTGAAAGCTGTGGCCCTGACCTGCGAATATGCAGGTCAGGGCGGTGTTCGGAGCACCTCGCTATGGACCCCGTGAAGTCGTGGGCTTAACTTAGGTCCCATGACCTCCCCCCGCTCCACTTATGGCGGCGGTTACTACTCCGCGCCCTCCTTCCCGGACACCCCCATCTACGACTCCCTCGTCGCCGAACGCGGCACTCCGCAGATCGCCCCGATCCGCGTCCCTGCCGCCTACGACTCCCCGAGCGCCGGGTATTCGAGCGGTGGGTACCTGCCGGCCCTCGCGTCCTCGCTGCCGGCGCTGCCGCCGGCGATGCCGCAGCAGCAGTCCCCGGCGTACGGCTACCCGTACCAGCAGCAGGGCACACCGCAGCCGATGCCGCTTCAGCACGCTCCCGCCCCCTACATCCCGCAGCAGCAGCCGATGGCCGCCCGCGCGGGATACATGCCGCAGCCCCAGCCGCAGCAGCCCCGTCCGGTCGCCGCGGCCACCGGGTACGAGGCCATGCGCCCGGCCGCGCCGCGTCCGATGCAGGCGCCCGCGCCGGTGCCGGCCGCCTCGTACGAAGACCCGTACGGCCGCCCGTACCAGGGGCGCGGCTACTGACGGAGGAGCGTCAATCCGCTGGGGCGGTGGAGGGGGCGGCTGGCAGGATGCCCCCATGTCGAACTTGCATGTCCAGGCGCTTCACGTCCATCCCGTCAAATCAGTAGCGGGGACCGCTCCCGACGAGGTGGCCGTGGAGCCCTGGGGGCTGTCCGGGGACCGGCGGTGGGCGCTGGTCGACTCCGGGGGAACCGTCATCACCCAACGTCAGCAGCCGCGGCTGGCCTTGGCCACGGCCCGTCCGGCGGACGGCGGCCGGATCGCGGTGTCGGCGCCCGGCATGACGGAACTGGTCGTGGAGGTACCCGGACCGGGGACGCTGGAGCCGGTCGTGCTGTTCGGGAAGAAGGTCGAGACCGTCGTCGCGGCGAGCGCCGCGGCCGACTGGTTCAGCACGTACCTCGGGGTGCCGGCACGGCTGGTGCACCTGGACGATCCGGCCGTACGACGGCCCGTGGATCCGGACTACGCCCTGCCGGGCGAAACGGTCAGCCTAGCCGACGCGTATCCGTTGCTGATCACGACCCTGGCCTCGCTGGACGCGCTCAACGCGCTGATCGCGCAGGGGGATCATCCGCAGGAGGGCCCGCTGCCGATGAACCGGTTCCGCCCCAATGTGGTGGTCGCCGGGGCGGAGGCCTGGGCGGAGGACGGCTGGCAGCGCGTCGCGATCGGCGATGCCGTCTTCCGCGGGGTCCGGGAGTGCGGACGGTGCATCGTCACGACCACCGACCAGGGGACGGCGGAACGTGGCAAGGAGCCGCTGAAGACCCTGGCCGTGCACCGGCGGATCGGGAAGTCGCTGGCGTTCGGGCGGCAGCTGGTGCCGGTGCGGCTGGGGACGGTGCGCGTCGGTGACGAGGTCCGGATCCTGGAATGACGCGTCGCGAACGCCCCGGCAGGAACGACTCGTCGCGAGAGACCGGTCGCGGAAGAGCTCTCGCGAACGGCCTGCCGCAGACGGCCTGTCGCTAACGACCGTCACCCATGACCGTCACGAATGACCAGTCGTGCGGCCGTGGAAGGCCGCCGGAATGACACCTTCGGGGGGCTCCGCCCCCGGGCTGGAACCAACCGGTGCGACCACGCCGTTGGAGCAGTCAGGACAGGTGAAGACCCGGGGGATTCGGCACGGGCACCGGCGCATGACCAGCGCCGGGGACCGGCACCGGATCGGGTGACACAGGTCCCGCGCGTCCCGGAATGCGCGTCTTCGGGGCATGCGGAAGGCTTGGACGCGCAGGCAGACGGAGGCGAAGGGGGTGCCGGACCGTGTGGACAGCAATGGGTGTGTGGCGTTGGCGGCGCAATCCGCTGCGCCGGCCGACCGATCTCTTCGAGGCGTGGGTGGCGTTCGCCGCGCTGGTGTGCGTCCTGCTGGTGGCTCCGGCCATCGGCTGGGTCGCGGGTGTGCAGGTGGACGGGACGCTGCAGCGGGCCGCGCGGGAACAGCGGCAGGAGCGGCATCTCGTTCCGGCGGTGGTGGTCCGGCCGGCCCGGGAACCGGCGGCGGACGCGTCGGCCGATCCCTCCCCGCAGCAGACGGCCCCGCACCGTACGCAGATCGTGGCCTCGTGGACCGCTCCCGACGGCAGCAGTCACGAGGGCACGGTGCCGGCGGCGGAGGAACCGCCGCGCCCCGGCGAGCGGTTCCGGATATGGACCGATGCGCACGGCAGGCTGGTGGGGCAGCCGCTCGACCCGTCCTCGGCCGCCGTCCACGCGGGGGTGGCGGGCCTGGCCGCGGCGATGGCGGCGGCCGTACTGGTCGAGACGGTCCGCCGGCTGGTCGTACGGCGGCTCATGCATCGGCGGTACATACGGCTGGACCGCGCGTGGGCGGCGGCCGGGCCGGACTGGGGCCGGGCGGGCGCGGGCAGTTGACCTGGCAACTCACCGGCCCCGCGCGCGCTACGGTGGACCGGCCAGACCAGACCGTCCGCACATGCGGCGCGGCGAGTAAGAGGGTGGGGGCACGACAGCACCATGGCTCAGGGCACGGTCCAGGTGACGCACGGCGGGGCTTCGCGATGGCGGCGCCGCTCCGGTGAGTACCCGACGCTGGCGGCGGCTCTGGCCGTCGCGGGCGACGGGGACGTGCTGTCCATCTCTCCCGGCACCTACCGGGAGAACCTGGTGCTGCACCATGCCGTCACCCTGCGCGGGCCGGAGGGCGGCCTGGGGTCGGTGCGGATCGCCCCGCTCGACGGGGTCGCGCTGACCGTGCGCGCCTCGGCCGTGGTCCAGGACCTGCACCTGGAGGGCCAGGACCGGGCCGCTCCCGCACTGCTCGTGGAGGAAGGCGCTCCCGAGCTCACCGATCTGCGGGTGAGCACGCGGTCCGCGGCCGGCATCGAGGTACGCGGCACCGGGGCCCGGCCCCTGGTGCGGCGGTGCACGGTGGAGAATCCGACCGGGGTCGGGATCGCCGTACTGGACGGCGGCGGCGGGGTGTTCGAGGAGTGCGAGGTCGTCGCCGCCGGGCAGACCGGGATCTCGGTGCGCGGCGGCGGCCGCCCCCGGCTGGAGCGCTGCCGGATCCACCACGCCACGGGCGCGGGCATCGGGGTCACGGGCGAGGGTTCGGGCCTGGAGGCGCTTGGCTGCGAGGTGTACGAGATCAAGGGCACAGGCGTGCAGATCGCGGCCCGCGCCACGGCCCGGCTCACGGACTGCGCGGTGCACCGCACCACGGCCGACGGGGTCACCCTCGACACCGACGCGGTACTCACCCTGGCCGGCTGCGACATCCACGACATCCCGGAGAACGCGGTCGACCTGCGGTCCCGTTCGGTGCTCACGCTCAGCCGCACCACGGTGCGCCGCTTCGGGCGCAACGGGCTGTCGGTGTGGGACCCGGGGACCAGGGTCGACGCCGATTCCTGCGAGATCCACGAGAGCACCGGCGACTATCCGGCGGTGTGGATCAGTGACGGGGCCGCCGTCTCGCTCGACTCCTGCCGGGTACACGACGTGCCGGACGCCCTGTTCGTCCTGGACCGGGGTTCGCGCGTCGACGTGGTCGACAGCGACCTGTCCCAGGTGCGCAACACCGCGGTGTCGGTGAGCGACGGGGCCACAGCGCAGCTCGACGACTGCCGGATCCGCGAGGCGGCCACCGGTGCCTGGTTCCGCGACCACGGCAGCGGGGGCACCCTCGCCAACTGCACCATCGACGCCGTGCAGACCGGCGTGATCGTCACGAAGGGCGCCGACCCCACCCTGGAGCGGTGCACGGTCACCTCCCCCGCCGAGGCGGGGTTCTACGTGTCGGCGGGCGGCCGCGGCACCTTCACGGCCTGCCGCGTGACGGGCAGTTCCGGCTTCGGCTTCCACGTCCTCGACGGCTGCCGCACCACCCTGGCGCGCTGTCACACCGAGCGCTGTGCGCGCGGGGGTTACGAGTTCCCGGAGGACGGGCCGGTCGCCGAGGACTGCACCGGCGACGGGCCAGCCGTCAGGGCGGCGGCCCAGGGGGCCTCGGGCGCGTTCGCCGGGGCGCACGCGGGGATCCGTACGATCGCCGCCGGGCAGAGCCCCGTACTCCGGGCGGCGGAGGTACCGCCGGCGCGGCCCGCCGGCCCGCCGGACGGCGGGGCGACGGCGGCGACGGCGACGGCGACGGCGACGGCGACCACTACGGCACCCGCGGCAGCCCGGGGCTCGGGTGAGGTACTCGGCCAGCTCGACGCGCTGGTCGGCCTCGACAGCGTCAAGCGTGAGGTACGTGCGCTCACCGACATGATCGAGGTGGGCCGGCGGCGGCAACGGGCGGGCCTCAAGGCCGCGTCGGTGCGCCGGCACCTGGTCTTCACCGGCTCCCCCGGCACGGGCAAGACCACGGTCGCCCGGCTGTACGGGGAGATCCTCGCCTCCCTCGGGGTGCTGGAGCGCGGACACCTCGTCGAGGTGTCCCGCGTGGACCTGGTCGGCGAGCACATCGGGTCCACCGCGATCCGCACCCAGGAGGCCTTCGACCGGGCGCGCGGCGGGGTGCTGTTCATCGACGAGGCGTACGCGCTGGCGCCGGAGGACTCGGGCCGGGACTTCGGCCGCGAGGCGATCGACACCCTGGTCAAGCTGATGGAGGACCACCGCGAGGCGGTGGTGGTGATCGTCGCCGGGTACACGGCGGAGATGGACCGTTTCCTCACCGTGAACCCGGGTGTGGCCTCACGGTTCTCCCGGACCATCACCTTCGGCGACTACGGGCCCGGGGAACTGCTGCGGATCGTGGAACAGCAGGCGGAGGAGCACGAGTACCGGCTCGGAGAGGGCACGGCCGAGGCGCTGCTGACGTACTTCACGGAGCTGCCCAAGGGACCGGCCTTCGGCAACGGCCGCACCGCGCGCCAAACCTTCGAGTCGATGGTGGAGCGGCACGCGGGGCGGGTGGCCCAGCTCTCGGAGCCGAGCAAGGACGAACTCACCCTGCTGTTCCCGGCGGATCTGCCGGGACAGCCCGCACCTTGCTGAGGCGCTGACCCGGTACTCCCCCGGCTACCTCCCCCGGACTCCGTCCGGGGGGACCCCCAGGGCGGGGCTCCCAGGCCCCTGCCGCCGCGTCCAGGCGCGCGAGCAGGGCGGCGCGTTCGGCGGCGAAGGCCGGATCGGCCTGGTAGTCGGAGTGGCCGAGGATCGGCGCGGGCAGCGGGTGGCGGGCGCTGCGGCCGTAGGCGAGCGGGTCGGCCAGCGGGCCGCGGTCCACGCCTTCCCGCGTGCCGGGCAGGACCGGGCCGCCGATGGGGTCGGTGGCCCGCCACAGGTTGCGCCAGCAGTCGACGTCCCGGTGCAGCGCGGTGAGCGGGACGCGGCCGAAGTAGGCGGGGAACCAGCGGCCGTAGAGGCGGCCGAGCGGGGAGCCGTACGTGAGCAGGGCGACCCGGCGGCGGACGGGCGGCGGCAGCTGCCAGACGGCAGCCGCGGCGAGCACGCTGCCCTGGGAGTGGCCGGAGATCACCAGGCGGCCGCCGGTGCGGCCGGTCCAGCCGGTCATCCGCCAGGTCAGGTCGGGGACGGCGCGCTCGGCGTAGCAGGGCGGCGCGAACGGGTGGGCGGCGCGCGGCCAGAAGGTGCCCACGTCCCACAGGATGCCGATGGTGCGGCGGGCGGCGGGGTCCCGGTAGGCGCGGCGGCCCCAGGTGACGAAGAGGACGAAGCCGAAGCCGATGAGCCAGGACCCGGCGTCCTGAGCGGCGCGCGCGGCGCCTTCCAGCAGCGGCCCGGTCCCGCGTGCCGCCTCACCCGGAACCCGGCCGCTGAGCCAGGCTCCGGCTAGCGCGCCCGCACCGAGCAGCAGGGTGATCCCGGAAACGGCCCCCACGAACCACGGGGCGGAGTCGGTGAGCGCGGCGGCGGCCCGGGCCCCGGCGATCCGGCGACTGCGGGCCCCGTCCGGCGTCTCTCCCGGGTACTCGGCGCCGACCGTCACGGCGAGCCGGCGCCGGGCCCGGGCTCCGCGCCCCGCGAACCAGGCGGCGAGCAGGGCCAGTACGAGGAGGAGCGGGGGCAGCACGGCAGCCTGCCATGACAGCAGTACGGGCGGCCCGGGCAGCGGCGCTCCGGCCATTCCGGGGGTGGCTCCCCCGTCCAGCCAGTCGGCGACGCGCTGGGCGACCCCGCCGGACATCACCCCGCCGAGCGCGCAGCCGAGCATGGCGACGGCGGGCCCGCCGAGGCCGTGCAGGGCGGCGGCCGGGTCGGGGGCCCGGCGGTGCAGGTACGCGGCGACGCCGGTGAGGGCGAGCACGCACACGCCCTGGCCCAGCATCAGGACCCCGAACGCGAAGTCCCCGGGGAGCCGCCCGGCGGAGGTCCAGCCGGGCCGCGGCCAGCAGGCGTACAGGAGGACGGCGGCGAGGAGCGCGAGGGCGGCGCCGGGCAGCAGGGTGACGGCGGCCCGGTCGAGCCGGTGGTCTGCCCGTGCCTCGGTGCGGCCGCGCCGGCAGACGACCCAGGCCACGGTGAGTCCCCCGGCGACGAGCAGCGACTGGGCAGCCCAGCCCAGGACTTCGAGTACGGCGGAACCGGCCCCGCGGTCGTGGCGAGCGGTGGGTGCGGCGACGGCCGCGGCCACGGTGAGCAGCCCGGCGGCGGTGTGCGCGGCGCGCAGCCGGGCCACGAGCCGTCGCCCGTACCAGAATCCGGGGCGGCCGAGCGCGGGCGCGGTGTCCGACGCGGTGTCCGGGTCGGCGGCGCCGGCGGGCGGCGGGTGGGACTCGTAGGCGCTCCAGGTGCGGTTCGACAGGAACCAGAGCAGCCCGGTCAGCGCGGCGGGGACCAGGGCCGCGAGGGCGAGCCGCCTCCCGGGCCGTGCCCACCAGCCGCCGCCGGGCGCGAGGAAGCGGAGCCAGGAGCGGGAGCCGGTGCAGCTGCCGGAGCCCGCGCACTGCCAGGCGACCAGGTCGAGCGCGACCTCGCAGGCGGCCGCGATCAGCAGCACGGTCAGGCTGAGCGCGAGGATCCGTACGAGCACCCCGTACGTGCGCACCGTGCGCGGCGCTGGGTCGGCGGCGGGCGTGGCCGGGCGGGCCCAGTGGGCGAGGTTGGCCACCATGAAGGGCAGGAGCAGCAGCCACAGCGCGCGGGCGCCGTTGCCGGAGGTGAGCCGGGACCAGCAGTAGGCCTCGGGGACGGGCCGCCCCCGGTAGTGCTCGGGGTGGGCCTCGGCGTCGGCGTCCTCGGTGCGACGGAAGACGGCCGCGGTGGAGTCGCCGGTGACGCGCACGGTGCGGGGGTCGCCGAGCAGCTCGGCGGGGGCGGCGCCGGCGACGCCGTGGACCAGGAGTTCGAGGGCGAGCGGCGGTTCTGGGGCCAGCGGCGGGCCGGGAGACGGCGGTGCGGGAGCCGGCGGCCGCTCGGCATCGAGGGGCGGTCGGGGAGCCGGCGGTTCGGGGGTTGGCGGCCGTTCAGGGGCCGGCGGCCGTTCAGGGGCGACGGACGGTCGGGGAGCCAGGGAGGGTCGGGGAGCCGAGGGGGGTTCGGGGCTGGGGGCTTCCGGCAAGGCGGCCTCCGCTCGCGGGGCGTGATCGGCGCGGCTCCAGCATCCCGCGCCGCGTGCCGCCTGCCCAGCCCCCGCGCCGCGGGTTTCGGGGCCGGAGCGGACATCTGACTGCCGGTCAGTTATGGTGGCGCCGCGCCACACTCGTGTTCCGCCCACACCCGCGGTCCGCCCGCACTCGCGTTCCCCCCACACTCGTGTTCCGCCCGCACTCGTGTTCCGCCCGCACTCGTGTTCCGCCCGGCCTCGTTTCCGCACCCGCCTTCCGTACACCGCCCCAGGGGGTAACGCCATGGCTCTGCGCCGACTCCGCCCGGTGGGGCTGGACTTCATCGACGACGCGCCGGTGCGGCTGGTCTTCGCCGCGCAGACCGCTGCCGCGCCCGAGGCCGTGTACGCGGCACTGGCGGAGGAGGTCGACGGCTGGCCGCGGTGGTTCAGGGCGGTCACGCTGGCCCGCCCCACGCACGGCGGCGCGGGCCGCGAGATCAAGCTGATGGGCGGAGTGCGCTTCCAGGAAACGATCATGGCCGCGGACCCCGAGCAGCGTTACGCGTACCGGGTCGACGAGACCAACGCCCGGGGAGTCCGCGCCCTGTTGGAGGAGTGGCGGCTGACACCCGCCGGCTCGGGCACCCACGTCCGCTGGACGTTCGCCGCGGACGGGCCCGCCGCCTTCCGACTGGCCCTCGCCGCTGCCCGCCCGGGCCTGGGCCACTCCTTCCGCACGGCGGTCCGTACGCTCGACGGTCGCCTCACCGTACGGCGCGGGGCGGAGCAGTAGTCCCCGTCCCGTCATCCGGTGCGCGGCGGGACGTCGCTCACCTCGCCGGAGCGGTGGCGGCTCGTACACGCCGACGGCGACGCCCGCACCCCGCTCCCGATCCGCCTCGTGTTCCCCGCACCCGCCCGGGCCCGCCGCCCGCCCGCCCCGTCGGAGCGCCGGATGCCTGGCGACCAGATCCCCGCACCCGGCCGCCGTCCGGCCGCACCTCGGACGGCGCCATCGCGGCGCGCACCACGTGATCGGCCCCCGTCAGGGCTTCCCCC
The DNA here is from genome assembly GCF_040652395.1 of Streptomyces sp. NPDC048269. Lineage (NCBI taxonomy): Bacteria > Bacillati > Actinomycetota > Actinomycetes > Kitasatosporales > Streptomycetaceae > Streptomyces > Streptomyces sp. NPDC048269. The sequence continues at coordinate 114,207 of NZ_JBEZLW010000015.1, read as the reverse complement.
GGTTCGCCGCCGGCTCACGGGCCCGCACGACGGAGCCGGCCGACTCCCGGCCGAACACGGGGACTTCACCCGCGGCGGGGCACGGTACGGTCAGGCCGCGGGCTCGCGCCAGACGCCCGTGGTCAGCAGTGCCTCGATCGTCTGCGTGTACGGGGCGATGTCGAGCCCCTGCGCGGCCAGCCACGCGTCGGAGTAGTACTTGTCCAGGTAGCGGTCGCCCGGGTCGCACAGCAGGGTGACGACACTGCCCGTACGGCCCTCGGCCACCATCTCCGAGATGATCTTCAGCGCGCTCCACAGACCGGTGCCGGTCGAGCCGCCCGCCTTGCGTCCCAGGGCCGCCTCCAGCGCGCGGCAGGCGGCGACGCTCGCCGCGTCCGGGACCTTCATCATCCGGTCTATTGCACCCGGAACGAAGCTCGGCTCCATGCGCGGCCGGCCGATGCCCTCGATGCGCGAGCCGCAATCGCTGCTCGCGTCCGGGTCGTTGCGGGTCCAGCCGTCGAAGAAACAGGAGTTCTCCGGGTCCGGGACACAGATGCGGGTGTCGTGCTGCATGTAGTGCACGTAGCGCGCGATGGTCGCGGAGGTGCCGCCGGTGCCGGCGGTGGCCACGATCCAGGCGGGCTCGGGGAAACGTTCCAGCCGCAGCTGCTGGTACATCGATTCCGCGATGTTGTTGTTGCCGCGCCAGTCGGTGGCCCGCTCCGCGTACGTGAACTGGTCCATGTAGTGGCCGCCGGTACGCGCGGCCAACTCCGCCGACGCCTCGTACATCTTCATCGAGTCGTCCACGAAGTGGCACTCGCCGCCGTGGAATTCGATGAGGCGGCACTTCTCCGGGCTGGTCGTACGCGGCATGACGGCGATGAACGGCACGCCGATCAGCTTGGCGAAGTACGCCTCGGAGACGGCGGTGGAGCCGGACGAGGCCTCGATGACCGGACGGCCGGGGCGGATCCAGCCGTTGCAGAGGGCGTAGAGGAACAGCGAGCGGGCGAGGCGGTGCTTGAGGGAGCCCGTCGGGTGCGTGGACTCGTCCTTGAGGTAGAGGTCGATGCCCCAGGCCTCGGGGAGCGGGAAGCGCAGCAGGTGGGTGTCCGCGGAGCGGTTGGCGTCCGCCTGGACCTTGCGGACGGCCTCCTTCAGCCAGGCGCGGTAGTCCGCGTCGCTGCGGTCGACGTCGATGGTGGCGGCAGTCGTACCGCTGGTGCCGGTGGTGCTCATGCGCCGTGCTCCTTCGTGCGTGTATTAACCCCCTGCTTTCGCAATGTACCTCCCTCACCTGCACAAACAGTCACTTTGGGGTTCCATGCGAATCGCTTTCGGTCGCGTTCGGTTGCACTGTGGAGCACCGTGGGTGACCCTGGTGGAGCATTACCGAGGGTGCAGCACCCGTAACACTCATGTCGGGGAGTCGCAGCCGTGATCAGTCATTCCCGCAGGCACTGCGTCGTCGAACTGCAGGCGCTGCCGTCGCGCATAGGCCAGATTCGCAGAATCGTTTCTGCGCAGTTGCGCCACTGGCAGCTCGATCCGCTCATCGACCGGGCCGCGCTCGGCGTGACGGAACTGCTGAGCAACGTCCACCGCCACGCGCAACCGGACAAGACCTGCACCGTCGAGATCGAATACCGCCTCGGGCGGCTCACGGTCTCGGTCATCGACAGCGATCCGCGGCTCCCGGTGCTCCGGGCGGGAGAGGCGGACTCACTGGAGACCTGCGGGCGCGGGCTCGCCCTCGTGGAGGCGGTCAGCGAGGCCTGGGGCGCCCGGCACCAGCCGGACGGTCCGGGCAAGGTGGTGTGGTTCTCGCTCACGGCGGCCCCCGCGCCGACGGCTCCGGCGCATCCGGTACGGCTCCGGACCAAGCCCGTACGGGAACCCGCCCGGACCACGATCGTCGCCGTGGACCCGGTGGCCGTGTCGACAGGCCTGTCGGTACCGGCGCCGGTCGGCGTCAGGCCCGGGTAGCGCACGGCCGGCGGCAGCCCCGCCCCGGTGGCCTGACCGAGCCGGGCCGGGCCGGGACGGGCTCAACCGAGCCGGATCGAGCCGGACCGGGCCGGGCCGGGCTCAACCGAGCCGGATCGAGCCGGACCGGGCCGGGCCGGGCCCAAACCGTGCTGGTCCGACCCCGGGGCCTCACGGCGCCCCTAGGCCGCGGCCCCCAACGCCCCCAACGGGTCGTCGAGCACCGGCTGCCACGCCAGCTCCGCCGCGCCGACCAGGCTGTTGTGGTCCAGGGTGCAGGGCAGGATCGGCACGCCTCCGCTGCGCCCCCAGAGGCTACGGTCCGCGACCACCGCGCGCAGCCGTTCCGGGTCGGCGTGCAGCAGCTCCCGGTGCAGCCCGCCCAGGATGATCCGGTCCGGGTTCAGGATGTTCACCAGGCCCGCGAGGCCGAGCCCGAGCCGGTCGATGAGCTCCTCGGCGGCCGCCCGTACCGCCGGCTCCGCGTACTCCGCGCTCAGCAGGTCGCGGGCCTGCTGGAGCAGCGACACCTCGGGACCCGGCGTGCGCCCCGCCGCCGTCAGGAAGGCCAGCGGGTCCGCCTCCACGTCCAGGCAGCCGCGGCTGCCGCAGTGGCAGGGCCGTCCCTCGGGATTCACCGTGAGGTGGCCGACCTCCAGGGCCAGGCCCGAGCTCCCGCTGTGCAGGCGGCCGTCCAGCACCAGCGCCCCGCCGACCCCGCGGTGCCCGGTGGCCACGCACAGCAGGTGCTGCGCGCTGCGCCCGGCGCCGTGCCGGTGCTCGGCGAGGGCAGCGAGGTTGACGTCGTTCCCGGTCAGGGCCGGGCCGTCGATGCCGGCCGCCTTCACGCACTCCGCGAAGACGGCCCGTACGGGGGCACCGGGCGGCCAGGCCAGGTGCAGCGGGTTCAGCGCCGTACCTTCCGGCTCGGCGACCGCGGAGGGGACCGCGAGCCCCGCGCCGATGCAGCGCCGGCCGGTCTCCGCGAGCAGGGCGGCTCCGGCCTCCACCACCGCGCCGAGCACCTGTGCCGGGTCGGCGGAGACGGTGAGTTTGCCGGGGGCGGTGGCCACGATGCGGCCTCCGAGACCGACCAGCGCGGCCCGGAACCCGTCGGCGTGCACCTGCGCGGCCAGTGCCACGGGGCCGTTCTCGTCGACCGAGAGGCGGTGCGAGGGGCGGCCCTGGGTGCCGCCCGCGCCGCCGGGGCGGGAGTCGACGCGGATCAGCCCGAGCGCCTCCAGCTCGGCGGCGACCGCCCCGGCGGTCGCGCGGGTGACCCCGAGCTCGGCCGTGAGGACGGCCCGGGTCGGGGCGCGGCCGGTGTGGACCAGCTCCAGCGCCGGGCCGAGTGCGCTGCGGCCACGCTCCAGCTTGGTCCTCGTGGAAGCCGAAGAAGCCGACCCGGCCGAAGAAACCGAAGAAGCCGACGAAGCCGACGAAGCCGTGGACACCGTGGTCACATCCCCCACCCGCTGCGGGGCCCCGTTGCCGTTCATGGCATCGATCCTCGCATGGTCGCAGGGCGCCGGACGCCGCCGTCAGGTGTTGTCCGGGCCGAGTCCGCCGACCCGGAGCGTGATGTTGAGCCGGCCGGTCAGCCCGAGCCCTTCCGGGGCGGTGCCCGGCAGGACCTTCGGCACCCCGTGATAGGCCAGTCGGCTCGAATCGCCGAAGACGAACAGGTCCCCGCTGCGCAGCTCGACATCGCGGTACGGCCGTCCGCGCGAGACGGTGTTCCCGAAGCGGAAGACGCAGGCGTCGCCAAGGCTGAGCGAGACCACCGGCGCCGCGGACCGCTCCTCGGCGTCGCGGTGCATGCCCATGCGGGAGTCGCCGTCGTAGAAGTTGATCAGAGCGATGTCGTACGCGACCTCGCTCCCCGGGAGCTCCCCGTACGCGGCGGCCACCGCTTCCCGCCCCAGCTCGGCGAGCCATGCGGGCATCGGTTTGACGGGGGCCCCGTCGCCGTCGACGGCGGTGCGGGCGTAGCCGTACGGGTACCAGTGCAGCCCGAGGCACACCTGCCGGGCGCTCATCGTGCCGCCGCCTGGAGTGTGCACGGTGCGCAGGCCGGCGGGCGGGCGGGCCCACTCGCGGCAGGCGGCCAGCAACTCCCGCTGCCGCGCGGGGGCGAGCCAGTCGGGCACGTGCACGGCACCGGGGGCGATCACGGTCCGCTCGCGCGGGAAGAGTTCCCGGTCCATTCCCCCATTGTCGCGGGCCTGCTGACAGACTTCCCCGCATGGAGATCACCACATTCGTGAAGACGCTGGAACGGGACGGGCAGCTGCTCGCCGAGCTGGCGGAAGAAGCCGGTACGGACGCCCGTGTTCCCACGTGTCCGGGGTGGCACGTCACCGATCTGCTGCGGCACACCGGCTCGGTGCACCGCTGGGCGGCCGGGTACGTCGAGGAGGGACTGCTGGAGCGGATGCCGTTCCCGGACGCTCCGGAGCTGGCCGGCGCGGAACTGCTCGCCTGGTTCCGCGAAGGGCACGCCGCCCTGGTCCGCGCCCTGGGCGAGGCACCGGACGATCTGCAGAGCTGGACCTTCCTGCCGACCGCGCCGGCCTCGCCGCGGGCGTTCTGGGCGCGGCGCCAGGCCCATGAGACGGCCGTGCACCGGATGGACGCCGAGGCGGCGCTCGGCGTCGCGTTCTCGCCGGTGGCGGCCGAGTTCGCGGAGGACGGGGTGGACGAGCTGCTGACCGGCTTCCACGCGCGGCCGCGCAGCCGGGTGCGGACCCCGGAGCCCCGGGTGCTGCGTGTCAGGGCCGCGGACACGGGCGCGGCGTGGACCGTACATCTGTCGTCCGAGCCGCCGCGGACGGTGCTGGGTGCCACGGACGACGCGGTCGACTGCGAGGTGACCGGGGAGGCCGCCTGGCTGTACGCGGCGCTGTGGAACCGGTTGCCGCTGGCGGGTCCGGGGGTGACCGGGGACCTGGCGCTGGCCCGGTTGTGGACCGAGACCGCCGGGATCTGAGGCCCAGGGAGGGCGGCGGCGGGCGCAAGGGGGCGGACAGGTAGGGTCGGCTGCCTCAATCGATCATGGGGGGCAGTCGATGTCATATCCTCAGCGCGGTCCGCCGCGGTGCTCGCCGTCGCTCTGGCGGCGTTCACCGTCTCCTGCAGCGCGGAGCCGGCGACGCCGCCCGCCGACCCGGCCGCCGCGGCGCCCTCGGCGTCCGCGTCCCAGGCAGCCGCGAGCCCGGCGGCCTCGAGCCCGGCGGCCGGGGCGTCTCCCACGGCCGTCCCGGCCGAGAAGGTGCGGGACGCGTTCGCCGGTCTCCAGGCGACGCTGGACGATTCGTGCACCCCGGGCAACTGCGCGTACTTCCTCGGCCGGGTCCACGACGAACTCCACCGCATGGACCGCGCGATGAAGGCCGACCCGAAGGGGCCCGGCCATTTCCCCGAGCCGATCGACCTGATCGCGAAGCTCGACAAGGAACTCGGCGGGGACCGCTCCTTCGAGAACCTGAAGAAGCACCAGACGTCGCTGATCGACACCCGGGACAAGATCAACACCTGGATGCAGGCCCACCCGGACGACTACCGCTGATCCGACGGCGCACGGCGGCCGGCCTCGGCGCCTGGGTCGGCGCCCGCGTCGGCGCCTGCATCGGCCTCGGCGCCCCTGCGTCGGCCGCCTGTTCGTCTCACGCCGCGCGCCGTACGAACGCAGGGGCCGCAGCCTGCCGGCCACCGTCGATGAGCGGCGGAGCGCGTCCCGGACGGTGATGTAACCGTGCACCTCTTCGCCGCACCGGCCTGGAACGCGGAACCTCAGCCGAGGCCGGCGGCGTAGGCGGTCTGGGCGCCGTACTTCCATGCCGGGCCTGTGTTCCAGGGATTGGGCATGGCCGCGCTGGTCGCGTACGCGTAGCCCGCACCGCGGTCGAAGGCCGTACGCAGGGTCGTGCGCATCGCCCCGGCGTCCGGGACGTCGTGGACCAGGTGCCAGAACGCCGTGCCGCTCGGGTCGAGTTCGGTGCCGGCGCGGTAGCCGGTGAGCGGGTCGAAGACGTTGCCGCCGAGCCAGCCGCCGCCGGTGTACGCGGCGTACGTGTCCTCGTACGTGACGAAGACGTCCGCGGTCCGGCGGCCCGGCTCCAAGTAGCAGTCGGCTATGGCCGTGCCCGGGTTGTTGACGACCAGCGGGGACGCGGCCGGGTCGACGGCGCGCATGGTGTCCTCCACGTGGCGGCGGAGCTCCGCGTAGTGGTCGCGGGTGGCGTTGCCGGGACCGCAGTCGCGGCTGACGACGTCGAAGAACACGCCGTCGACGTGGAGGCGGCCGTCGGGGGTCTTGAGGTAGTTGTCGACGGACGCCTTGACGGCGGCGGCGTCCCGGTTGCCGTGGTCGGTGTGGACGTAGCCGAGGACCTTGGTCTTCTCGCCGATGGCTGTGGTGCCGCGTCGCAGGGCGTCGGCGCGGGCCCGCCACGGGGCGTCGAACGGGGAGTCGCCGTTGCCGGGGTTGAGGACCACCACGGAGGCGGCCGGGCCGGTGGCGGTGAGGTCGGCCAGCATCTCGTCGTTCGCCCAGACGTACGCGGGGACGCCGATGTCCAGGCCCCGCACGCCCGGCATCCGTGGCGCGGGGGGTGCGGGGGTCGCGGCGGGGGCCGGGGCCGGTGGGGGCGCGGCCGCCGACCGGCCTGCGGGCGCTGGTTCGGCGGTGTGCGCCGGCGCCGTGACCGCGGGCGCCGGCGCGGCCAGTAAGACGGTCACCAGGACTGCGTACACGGCCTTCGCGGCGCGGGGCATGACTGTTCCTCCGGCGGCGGCAGGGGGTTCGACCCCAGGAACACTAGACGGGCGCCCCCAGGGTCAAGACTGAACCGCCCACATTCGTACGAGGAACAGACAAGCGACCTGTCGCCCCATCACGTGAATTCCCGTCAGGATCAGCCGTCAGGATCCTCTTCGGGGGCCCTGGGCCCTGCCGTCGAAGGAGCGCCGGTCAGACCGTGGCGTCCCGCGCCGCGCCTCGCAGGGCGCAGGGGCGCCCGAATACCGGGACGCATCGGGGTGCCCCGACAACGCGGCGTGGGGTGGTGCCGCGCGTCGCGGGCCGGGCGGGACTTCGACAACAGGGCCTGGGGGACTGCCGTCATACGGCGGGCAGTCCGACCCCGTGGGCCAGCTGGCCGGCGGCGTGCGCGAAGAAGACGGCCCGGTCCTCGACCACGCGGTTGAACTGGCCGAACAGCTCGAAGGAGATGAGACCGACCAGCTGCGCCCAGGCGGCGACCAGGGCGGCCGTGACCTCCGGGGGCAGTCCTTCGGCGAAGTCGGCGGTCATCCGCACGGCCTCCGGGCGCAGGGCATCCGGCAGCGGCGGCAGCGCGAGGCCGCGGCCCTCGTAGGCGGCGCGGACGACGGCGATGAAGACGTTCCCGACGCGGGAGGCGGGGCCGACGGTGTCGAGGGGGGCACTGTAGCCGGGGACCGGGGAACCGTAGATGAGGGCGTACTCGTGCGGGTGCTCCAGCGCCCAGGCGCGGACGGCCTCGCAGACCGCGATCCAGCGGGCGCGGGGCGGCTGCCCGGCGGCGAGGGCGCGGGTGTCCGCCTCTTCGGCCGCCGCGCCGACGCTGTCGTACGCGTCGACGATGAGGGCGGTGAGCAGCTCGTCGCGACTGGGGAAGTACCGGTAGAGGGCGGAGGAGACCATGCCCAGTTCTCGGGCGACGGCGCGCAGGGAGAGTTTGGCGGCGCCCTCGGCGGCGAGCCTGCGGCGTGCCTCGTCCTTGATGGCGGCGGTGACCTCGATGCGGGCCCGCTCCCTGGCCCCTCGCACGGTGTTCATGCGTGTCAGTGTGCCATGCACCTGGAGCACTGCCCAAGAATCGGATCCCTGCTCTATTGAGAGAGCACTGCTCTTGTTTTGGTGCGCCGATCCGTGCACACTGTTCTCAAGCGAGAGCAGTGCTCTCTCAATGAGCCGGCCCCGGAGGTCACCATGAATGCGTCGCCCGAGCCGTACTACGCCAAGGCCAGCCCGCTCGACGTCCGCTTCAACGCGTTCCTCGGCAAGCTCGCGCGGCTCGGCATCAGCCTGGCCGGCACCGCCGAGCTGTCGGTCCGCGGCCGCGAGTCCGGCGAGATGCAGCGAATCCCGGTGAACCCGCACACGTACGAGGGCGCGCAGTACCTGGTCTCGGCCCGCGGCCACTCCCAGTGGGTCCGCAACATGCGGGCGGCGGGCGGCGGCGAGCTGCGCGTGGGGCGCAAGGTGCGGCCCTTCACCGCCACCGAGATCACCGACCCCGTCCAGCAGGCCGCCATCCTGCGCGCCTACCTGGAGAAGTGGGGCTGGGAGGTCAACCGCTTCTTCCAGGGGGTCACCGCGAAGTCCTCCGACGCGGAGCTCCAGGAGGCCGCCGGCGACCACCCGGTCTTCCGGATCACGGTGTCGAACTGACCGGCGGCCCCCGGCGTGGGCACGGGCCCGCGCAGCAGCGGCGGGGCCGGCCCGAGCAACAGCGCGAGTCCGACCGGTCACCGCGACAAGAGCCGCGGCCGCCGGGGCGGACCGGGACTGACCGGCCAGCCACGCCGAGAGCCGCGGACGCGGGGGCGGGCCGGGGCTGACCGGCCAGCCACGCCGAGCCGAGGCCGCGGATGCCGGGAGCGGACCGGGACTGGCCGGCCAGCCGCGCCGTGAGCCGCGGACGCCGGGGCGGGCCGGTCAGCCGCGCCAAGAGCTACGGACGCCGGGCGGACGCGGGGCGGACCGGGACTGGCCGGTCAGCCGCGCCGAGCCGAGGCCGCCGGGACGGACGCCGGGAGCGGACCGGGGCTGACCGGCCAGCCGCGCCGAGAGCCGCGGGGGCGGGGCCGGGGCCGGCCGGTCAGCCACGCCGAGAGCCGCGGACGCGGAGGTGGCCGCGGACGCGGGCGGGCGGCAGCCCGCCCGTCAGTTCGCCCAGGTGGTGCCTCCCCAGCCAGAGCGGCAGCTCCCGGCGGGGCACGAACGACCACAGGTCGTCATCGGCCTCGTTGCCGCGCGGGCAGGAACCCGAGCGCTCCAGACAGCGCCGGCCCACCGTCCGGTGGAGCCGCGCGACGTGCGCCAGGGCGATGACGCCCTGGCGGCGCCCCTCCGGGCCGCCGACTCCAGCGCCCCGGCGACCACGGGCAACGCCGCGGCCTGCCCAGGCTGGTTGAACGCCAGAGCGATCACCGCCACCCCGACGTGCTCGCCGCGCGCGAAGGCCGCGACCAGGTGTTCCGGCCGGTCAACCTCGTTCAGGTCGAGCCGCCCCGCCGGTCCAGGCAGCCGTACCCGTCCCGGTACACGTTCTCCCGCCCTCACCCCCGCGCACGGCATAGACCCCTACGCCTACGCCAACTCCTGTTCGCTGCTACCGCCGCTACCGGCACTACTGCCGCCACTACCGGCGCCGCGGACCGCCTGCCGGGCGTCCAGGGCGTGCAGCGCCCTGCGCGCCAGCGGATACGTGCGCACCATGTCGGCCAGGGTCGTCGATCCCCGCGTGATGCGGGCGAAGGCCCGCCACGCCGGGCGGAACCCGGTGACCGCCGCGTGCATCAGCCCCGGGCGGGCCTCGAAGACGGCCAGCATCCGCCTGCCGACGCCCATCTCCACGCCCAGCCCCGCCTTCACGGCGAAGGCGTAGTTGAGCGCCTGACGGCGCGCGTCCACCGCGTCCTGCGCCTCGGAGATCTTCACCGCCCACTCCCCCGCCAGCCGCCCGGAGCGCAGCGCGAAGGAGATGCCCTCCCGGGTCCACGGCTCCAGCAGTCCCGCGGCGTCACCCGCCACCAGCACCCGCCCGCGCGACAGCGGCGAATCGGGCTTGCGGCAGCGGGTCAGGTGCCCGGAGGATACGGCCGGCTCGAAACCGGCGAGCCCGAGCCGGGCGATGAAGTCGTCGAGGTACCGCTTCGTCGCGGCGCCCTCGCCCTTGGCGGAGATGACCCCGACGGTGAGGGTGTCGCCCTTGGGGAAGACCCAGCCGTAACTGCCGGGCAGCGGGCCCCAGTCGAGCAGCACCCGCCCCTTCCAGTCCTCCGCGACCGTTGCCGGTACGGGGATCTCCGCCTCCAGCCCGAGGTCCACCTGCGCCATTTCGACCCCGACGTGCGCGCCGATCCGGCTCGCGCTGCCGTCCGCCCCGACCACCGCGCGGGCCAGGACGGTCTCCCCGTCGGCGAGCACCACGGCGACGGTCCGCCGGTCCGGCACGGCGGCCCCGTGCTGCTCGACGCGGCTCACGGCCGTCCCCGTACGGACGGTCGCGCCGGCCTTCTCGGCCACGGCGACCAGCCCGGCGTCGAACTCGGGCCGGTTGACGAGCCCGAACAGCATCTGCTTCGAGCGCCGCGTCCGGGTCAGCTTCCCGTCCAGCGAGAAGGTCACCGCGTGGATGCGGTCCTCCAGGGGCAGTACGAAGCCCGGGGGCAGGGCGTCACGCGAGGGTCCGATGATCCCGCCGCCGCAGGTCTTGTACCGGGGCAGTTCGGCCTTCTCCAGGAGCAGGACGCGCCGGCCCGCCGTCGCCGCCGCGTACGCCGCGGAGGCCCCGGCCGGTCCGGCCCCGACCACGACCACGTCCCAGACCTCGCCCGTTCCGCCGGTCCCTCCGGTCACCTCGTCGTCCGCCTCCTGCGCGTCGTGTCCTGCGCTTGCGTCGCGTACGTCGTCGCTGCTCACGATGTGCTGCTGCTCCTGATCACCCGGTGTGCTCCGATGCCGGGGAAATCCTACGGCGCGACGCCCCCCCGCCCCGCTGTGCGAGGATCGGACTGTCTTTCGCCGTACCCGGCGTACGCACACCCCGCGTATACGGATGGCGTACTACAGAGCACAACGTCGCACCCAAAAGGAGCGTGCCCATGTCCCAGAATCCGATCGCCGAGACCGTCGCCTCGCTGATGCCCCGCGCCAAGCAGGAGCTGACCGAGCTGGTGGCCTTCCAGTCGGTGGCGGACTGGGCACAGTTCCCGCAGAGCGAGAGCCGGGCCGCGGCGGACTGGGTGGCCGACGCGCTGCGCGTAGAGGGCTTCCAGGACGTGGCGCTGCTCGACACCCCCGACGGCACCCAGTCGGTGTACGGCTTCCTGCCCGGCCCCGAGGGTGCGCCGACCGTACTGCTCTACGCGCACTACGACGTGCAGCCGCCGCTGGACGACGCGGCGTGGATCTCCCCCGCCTTCGAGCTGACCGAGCGCGACGGCCGCTGGTACGGGCGCGGCGCCGCCGACTGCAAGGGCGGGTTCATCATGCACCTGCTGGCGCTGCGCGCCCTGAAGGCCAACGGCGGCGTGCCGGTGAGCGTGAAGGTGATCGTCGAGGGCTCGGAGGAGCAGGGCACCGGCGGTCTCCAGCAGTACGCCTTGGCGCACCCGGAGCTGCTGGCGGCCGACACCATCGTCATCGGCGACGCGGGCAACTTCCGGCTCGGGCTGCCGACGGTGACGGCCACCCTGCGCGGCATGTGCCTGCTCAAGGTGAAGATCGACACGCTGGGCGGCAACCTGCACTCCGGCATGTTCGGCGGGGTCGCCCCCGACGCGCTGGCCGCGCTCATCCGGGTACTGGACTCGCTGCGCGCGTCGGACGGTTCGACGACCGTGGACGGGCTGGCCTCGGACGCGGTGTGGGAGGGCCTGCAGTACCCGGAGGCGGATTTCCGCGCCGACGCGCGGGTGCTGGACGGGGTGGAGCTGATCGGCGAGGGCACGATCGCGGACCGGCTGTGGGCCCGGCCGGCCGTCACGGTGCTCGGCATCGACTGCCCGCCGGTGGTCGGCGCGACGCCGTCGGTGCACGCGAGCGCCGGCGCGCTGATCAGCCTGCGGGTGCCGCCGGGCGTGGACACCACCGAGGCCGTCAAGCTGCTGGAGGCGCACATGGTGGCGCACACCCCGTGGAAGGCGCGCCTGGAGCTGGAGATCGTGGGCCAGGGCCAGCCGTTCCAGGCGGACACGAGCAGCCCGGCGTACGCGTCGATGGCGGCGGCGCTGCAGGAGGCGTACCCGGGCGAGGAGATGCAGGTCGCCGGTATGGGCGGCTCGATCCCGCTGTGCAACACGCTGACGGAGCTGTACCCCGACGCGGAGATGCTGCTGATCGGGCTGAGCGAGCCGGAGGCACAGATCCACGCGGTCAACGAGAGCGTGTCGCCGCAGGAGCTGGAGCGCCTGTCGGTGGCGGAGGCCCTCTTCCTCGTCAACTACGCGGAGTCCAGGCGCGGCTGATCCGCCGCGGGTTGCGTCGTACGCCCAGGGCGCAGTGCGCCCTGGGCGTACTGCGCTCCCGGCGAACCTGTGTGCGCTGGGCGAGGATGTGTTCGTACGTTCGTGACATGGATCTTGTAGAAGTAATCCCGAACCGGCTCCACATGCTCCGATTCCCCATCGGCCAGGCCTACCTGTGGCAGGACGGCGAGGCGCTCACCCTGATCGACGCCGGTCACGCGGGCTCCGCCGCCGCCATCGAGGGGGCGGTACGGTCCCTCGGGCTGCTCCCCGAGCGGCTGGAGCGGATCGTGCTCACCCACTGCCACCGCGACCACGTCGGCGCGGCCGGTGAGCTCGCCGCCCGCTGGGGCGCGCGGGTACTGGCGCACCGGCTGGACGCGCCCGTGATCCGAGGCGAGTCGCCCGTGCCGGAACCGGTGCTGCTGGACTGGGAGCTTCCGCTGTACGCGCACGGCCTGACCGTCCCCGAGGCCCCGCCCACCCAGGTCGACCAGGAGCTGGAGGACGGGGACGCGCTGGGCTTCGGGGACGGGGCGTACGTGGTCCACGCGCCGGGCCACACGGACGGCAGCATCGGCGTCCATCTCCCGCGCCACGGGGTGCTGTTCACGGGTGACTGTGTCGCCGCCGTCGGCCCGCTGATGCTGGGCGTCTTCAACGTGGACCGGGCCCGGGCCGTCGAATCGTTCCGGCGGCTGGCCGCGCTCGCCCCTTCGACGGCCTGCTTCGGACACGGGGATCCGCTGACGGAGGACACCGCGGCGGCCCTCGTCCGGGTCGCCGCGGCTTCTTGAGGGAGCGGTCAGCCGCCGGGACGCCCGGGCCGGCCCACCGGGACGCCCCGGTCAGCCCACCGGGACGCCCGCCTCCAGGTACAGGGGGCGGCCGCGCTCCCTGGCGCGCAGGGCCCAGCGCAGGCGCTCGTAGCGGTGCTTCGGGAGCAGGCCGGCGGCCTCGGCCTCCGTGACGAAGCGCCAGGTCCGCAGCTCCGGGCCGGGCAGCCGGAGCCGGTCCGCCGCGCCCTCCGGGAGGCGGCCGCCGTCGAAGAGCAGGCGCAGGCCCCCGTGACCGGGCGGCTGCGGGGACTCCCAGTCGACGACGAGCAGCCCGGGCGTCCGGTCCAGTACGAGGCCCAGTTCCTCGGCGACCTCCCGTACGCCCGCGCACGCGGGTGCCTCCCCGGCTTCGACGACGCCGCCCGGGAACTCCCAGCCCGCCTTGTACGTCGGATCCACCAGCAGCACCCGGTCCTGCTCGTCGAAGAGCAGCACCCCGGATGCCACCGTTTCCCGGGTGGGCTCCGGGGTCTGCACGATGTCGCAGACCCGCGCCTCGTCCGTGCGCACCGCTTCGGCGATCCGTTCCGCGGTCTCCCGCACGCTCAGGGCGCCGTTGTCGATGACGTGCGCGTCGGCGGTGAGCCAGCCGAGCGCCTGCTGGTAGGCGGGGATGTGGTCGTACGCCCACTGCCGGACCCGGGGGTCCACGTCCTGCGGCCCGCCGGGCTCCTCCCGCGTCGCGATCCGGTGCCGGAGGATCGTTTCCGCAGGGGCCAGCAGCACATGGCGCACCGCGATCCGCCGGGCCGCCAGACCGCCGAAGATCTCGTCCCGGTACTCCTGCCTGAGGAGCGTCATCGGCACGACGAGGACTCCGCCCAGTTCGGTGAGCATCGCCGCCGCCGTGTCCACCACCAGGCGCCGCCAGCTCGGCAGGTCCTGGTAGTCGGTGACCTCCGCCAGGCGCTTGCGCGGCAGCAGCACGCGCAGCGCGTCACCGATGAACTCCGGGTCGAACAGGGTGCTGTCCGGCAGCATTCCGGTCAGTTCGCGGGCCGTGCTGGTCTTCCCGGCGCCGAATGTGCCGTTGATCCAGACAATCACGTCTACCCCTCTCCCCATGGCTCGTCCGGAGCCCCCAGTGGCTTGCCCGCCTCACCCTGCCACGGAAACCTCAGTCTCGGCCGAGTGCTTATCCTCAAGGTCACAGCCCTGTCCGATACCTCCGGAGGTTTGCCCGCCGTGCCTCACAGCCGCCGCCCGTCCGACCCCCGTTACGGAAACCGGCCGACCATGAAGGACGTGGCGGCCCGGGCGGGCGTGGGCCTGAAAACGGTGTCGCGGGTGGTCAACGGGGAGACCGGAGTCACCCCCGACACCGAGCAGCGGGTCCAGGAGGCCATCGACGCCCTCGGTTTCCGCCGCAACGACAGCGCCCGCGTCCTGCGAAAGGGCCGAACCGCAACCGTGGGCCTGGTCCTTGAGGACCTCGCCGATCCCTTCTACGGTCCGCTGAACCGGGCGGTGGAGGAGGTCGCACGCGCGCACGGGGCGCTGCTCATCAACGGCTCCAGCGCCGAGGACCCGGACAGGGAGCGGGAGTTGGCGCTCGCGCTGTGCGCGCGCCGGGTCGACGGGCTGATCGTGATCCCGGCCGGCGACGACCACCGCTACCTGGAGCCGGAGATGCGGGCAGGTGTGGCCACCGTGTTCGTGGACCGCCCGGCCGGCCGGATCGACGCGGACGTGGTGCTGTCGGACAATTTCGGCGGCGCCCGGGAGGGGGTGGCCCACCTGATCGCGGGCGGGCATCGCAGGATCGGATTCATCGGCGACCGTCCGCGCATCCACACGGCGGCGGAGCGGCTGCGCGGCTACCGCGCGGCGATGGCGGACGCGGGCCTGCCGGTGTCCGAATCCTGGGTCTCGCTCGGTTCCACGGCGCCCGAGAGGGTGTCCGCGGCGGCCCGGGCGCTGCTCGCGGGCCCGGAGGCGGTGTCGGCCGTCTTCGCAGGCAACAACCGCGTGACGGTCACGGTGGTGCGGGTCCTCGCCGACCGGGAGCGCCCGGTGGCACTGGTCGGCTTCGACGACTTCGAGCTGGCCGACCTGCTCCGGCCCGGCGTCACGGTGGTCGCCCAGGACCCGGCGGCGCTGGGCCGGGTGGCCACGGACCGTCTCTTCCAGCGCCTCGCGGGAACCGACCTCCCCCCGACCCGCATCGAACTCCCGACCCGCCTGATCCCCCGCGGCTCGGGCGAACTCCCGCCGGCCGGCTGACGGTCACCGGACGAGGCGGCGCAGCACGGGCACGGCCCCGCCCGTGGCGGTGAGCCCGGCCGGCACGGCCAGGGCGGGAGGCGTGCCGCCGAGGAAGCTCAAGCCGCCGGCGACGAGCCCGATGAGGACGGCGGCGACCAGCACGACCGTGGTGTGCAGGGTGAGGAACGGTGGATCGGAGTGCGGTGATGTGGTCATGGCTCGATCACACCGCATCCGGCAGGGGCGGCTGGCACGGCCGGAACGGACCGGACCGGAAGCCGATCGGTGCCGAACTCCCCTGAACATCGGGCGTGTTCGGCGGAACACGGCGCCGTTGCGTGGTGTTCGGGAAAGTTCGGGACCGATCCGCGCGGGCGCTTTAACCTGATCGCCATGGAGCCGCAGCTCCCGCGACAGCCTCCCCGGACCTTCGAGGAGGAACTGGCCGCCCTCGCAGCCGATCTGCACCGGCTGCGGATCGCCCGCGGCAAGCCCTCGTACCGCGATCTCGTCACCCGCGCGGCGCGCTCGGGCAGCGGGATCCAGCTGTCGCCCGCCACCCAGAGCGAGGCCTTCAACGGCAAGCGGCTGGTCCGTGCGGACACGCTGATGGGGCTGGTCAGGATCCTGTACGCGTACGACGAGTACGGCCACGACGGCCCCGTACGGCACGTCGCCTTCACTCCCGACGGCTCGCTGCTCGTCTCCGGCGGGATGGACGGGGTCCTGCGCCGTTGGATCGTCGGGCGGGTGTGAACTGCCGCGAAGGCCCGTCCGGAAGCGGTTCCGGACGGGCCTCGCGCAGGCCGGGCGACAGGATCAGGCGGTCGCCGTCAGCGTCGCCGAGCGGCGCGGGATGGCGAAGGCGTCGAGTTCGGCGCGGGTCAGGCCGGTCAGGGCGGTGACCTCCTCGGCGCCGACCGCGCCGCAGTCGAGGCCGCGGACCAGGTATCCGGCCAGCGCCTTGGCGGTGGCGGGCTCGTCCATCACGTCGCCCTCGATCTTGGCGACGTAGGCCTTCAGGCGCGCGGCGGCGGCGTCGAGGCCCTCGCGGTAGAAGGTGAAGACGGCCGCGTAGCGGGTCGGCAGGTGCGCCGGGTGCATGTCCCAGCCCTGGTAGTAGGCGCGGGCCAGGGCGCGGCGGGTCAGGCCGTAGTGGAGCTTCCAGGCGTCGTGGACGTGCTCGGTGGTGCCGATCGGCAGCACGTTCGTGGAGCCGTCGGACACGCGTACGCCGGTGCCGGCGGCCGCGACCTGCATGATCGCCTTCGCGTGGTCGGCGGCCGGGTGGTCGCTCGACTGGTACGCGGCGGAGACGCCGACGCAGGCGCTGTAGTCGAAGGTGCCGTAGTGGAGGCCCGTGGCGCGGCCCTTGGCGGCCTCGATCATCCGGGCCACGGTGGCGGTGCCGTCGGAGGCCAGAATGGACTGGCTGGTCTCGATCTGGATCTCGAAGCCGATCCGGCCGGGGCGCAGGCCGCGGGCCGTCTCGAAGGCCTCCAGCAGCTTGACGAAGGCACTGACCTGCTCGGCGTACGTGACCTTGGGGAGGGTCAGGACGAGGCCCTCGGGGAGTCCGCCGTTCGCCAGCAGGCCGGAGAGGAAGATGTCGGTGGTGCGGATGCCGCGGTCGCGGACGTTGGACTCCATGCACTTCATGCGGATGCCCATGTACGGGGCGTTCGTGCCGTTGGAGAACGCCTCCGCCACGAGGCGGGCGGCGCGGGCCGCGGCCTGGTCCTCCTCCTGCTCGGAGCGGACGCCGAAGCCGTCCTCGAAGTCGACGCGGAGGTCCTCGATCGGCTCGGAGGCGAGCTTGGCGCGGACGCGGTCGTAGACCGGTACGGCCAGCTCGTCGGAGATGCCGAGCACCTTGGCGAAGGTGGCGGCGTCCGGGGCGTGTTCGTCCAGCGCGGCGAGGGCCTGGTCGCCCCAGGAGCGGATGGTGTCGGCGGCGAAGACGTCACCGGGCACGTAGACCGTGTGGATGGGCTGGCGGGTGCCGGGGTCGCCCGGGTAGTGGCGCGCGAGTTCCGCGTCCACCGGCGCGAGGGAGGCGCTGATGCCCTCGCTGACCGCGCCTGCGAGGCTCGTCGCCACCTTCTCCTGCTGACCCATCGTGCACTCTCCTCTTTTCCGCTTCACGGAAGCTTAGATCCGCATAGCAGAATTTAGTCACGGGGGTTCCGCTCCGTCAATGGTCCCTCGCCCGTCCTGGACAAACGACTCGGGGCCGTGCGGTGACAATCACCACACGGCCCCGGAGACCACTTACCCGCAGGTCAGACCAGAGGTCAGCCCTTGCGCGCCTTGATCTCCTCGGTCAGCTGCGGGACGACCGTGAAGAGGTCGCCGACCACGCCGTAGTCGACCAGGTCGAAGATCGGGGCCTCGGCGTCCTTGTTGATGGCCACGATGGTCTTCGAGGTCTGCATGCCGGCCCGGTGCTGGATCGCGCCCGAGATGCCGGAGGCGATGTACAGCTGCGGGGAGACGGACTTGCCGGTCTGGCCGACCTGGTTGGAGTGCGGGTACCAGCCGGCGTCGACGGCGGCGCGCGAGGCACCGACGGCCGCACCGAGGGAGTCCGCGAGCTCCTCGATGATGTGGAAGTTCTCGGCGCCGTTGACACCGCGGCCGCCGGAGACCACGATCGCGGCCTCGGTCAGCTCGGGGCGGCCGGTCGACTCGCGCGGGGTGCGGCCGGTGACCTTGGTGCCGGTCGCCAGGGCGCCGAAGGTGACGGCGAGCGCCTCGACGGCGCCGGCGGCCGGGGCGGCCTCGACCGGGGCCGAGTTCGGCTTCACGGTGATGACCGGGGTGCCCTTGGAGACGCGGGACTTCGTGGTGAACGACGCGGCGAAGGCGGACTGCGTCGCGACCGGACCCTCGTCACCGGCCTCCAGGTCGATGGCGTCGGTGATGATGCCGGAGCCGATGCGGACCGCCAGGCGCGCGGCGATCTCCTTGCCCTCGGCAGAGGACGGGACGAGCACGGCGGCCGGGGACACGGCCTCGTACGCGGCCTGGAGCGCGTCGACCTTCGGTACGACGAGGTACTCGGTGAACTCGGGGGCGTCGGCGGTGAGGACCTTGACCGCGCCGTGCTCGGCGAGCACCGCGGCGGTGGCGTCGGCACCGGCGCCCAGGGCGACGGCGACGGGCTCGCCGAGGCGGCGGGCCAGCGTCAGCAGCTCGAGGGTGGGCTTGCGGACGGCGCCGTCCACGTGGTCGACGTAGACGAGAACTTCAGCCATGGGACTGCTCTCCTGCTATTGCGAAGTGTCTGGGGGCTATTGAGGGGTTGGCCGAAGTTCTCAGATGAACTTCTGGCCGGCCAGGAACTCGGCCAGCTGCTTGCCGCCCTCGCCCTCGTCCTTGACGATCGTGCCGGCGGTGCGGGCCGGACGCTGCGCCGCGGAGTCGACCTTGGTCCAGGAGCCTTCCAGACCGACCTCGTCGGCCTCGAGCTCCAGCTCCTCCAGGTCCCAGGACTCCACCGGCTTCTTCTTGGCGGCCATGATGCCCTTGAAGGACGGGTAGCGGGCCTCGCCCGACTGGTCCGTCACCGAGACGAGCGCCGGGAGGGAGGCCTCCAGCTGCTCGCTCGCGCTGTCGCCGTCGCGGCGGCCGGTCACGGTGCCGTCCTCGACCTTGACCTCGGAGAGCAGGGTGACCTGCGGGACGCCCAGGCGCTCGGCCAGGATCGCCGGGAGCACGCCCATGGTGCCGTCGGTGGAGGCCATGCCCGTGATGACCAGGTCGTAACCGGCCTTCTCGATCGCCTTGGCGAGCACCAGCGAGGTACCCATGACGTCCGTACCGTGCAGGTCGTCGTCCTCGACGTGGATGGCCTTGTCGGCGCCCATCGACAGCGCCTTGCGCAGCGCGTCCTTGGCGTCCTCGGGGCCCACCGTCAGGACGGTGATCTCCGCGTCGTCCGCCTCTTCGGCGATCTGCAGCGCCTGCTCGACGGCGTACTCGTCGAGCTCCGACAGCAGGCCGTCGACGTCGTCACGGTTGACGGTCAAGTCCTCGGTGAACTGCCGGTCGCCGGTGGCGTCGGGCACGTACTTCACACAGACAACGATCCTCAGGCTCACGCCGGCTCTCCTACCGCATCGTCTTTTCTGGTACCGCCTTGTGCAGGCAGCATAGGCGCCTTGTCGGGCGGATCCCGGTCGGGGCGGCCCGCGCTCCGAAGGGAATGTTACTCGTCAGTACATCGTGGGTGCCACGAACTCGCAAGGCCGGTGAACTGTGATCTGTCCAACGCCGCCCGAACCCGCCCCAGCAGGGACGATTCAGTCGCGCAGCGCGTTGAAGCGACCCTGGTGGTACAGCAGGGGACGGCCCTCCCCGGCCGGGTCCCCCGCGA
Source organism: Streptomyces sp. NPDC048269 (assembly GCF_040652395.1). Classification (NCBI taxonomy): domain Bacteria; kingdom Bacillati; phylum Actinomycetota; class Actinomycetes; order Kitasatosporales; family Streptomycetaceae; genus Streptomyces; species Streptomyces sp. NPDC048269. Next base: position 94,572 of record NZ_JBEZLW010000015.1, on the reverse strand, counting down.
CCGCCTCGGCGATGATCACACGATGCTCACCGGCGGGCACACGGGCCACCACCCTGCACACCAGCCAGGCCAGCACGCCGTCCAGCACGGGAACCCCGTGGGGCCCCGCGCTCCATGCCGTGCCCGGGCCGAAACGATCGGCTCCGCTCCGCGCGAACAGGCCGGCCAGCTCCCGCTGGTGCTCGCCGAGTATGTGGACCCCGAGGTGACCACTGTCGCGCACGGCGGGCCAGCTGGAGGACCCGGTGCCGATGGTGAAGGAGAGCAGCGGCGGCTCCGCCGACACCGAGTTGAGCGAGGTGGCGGTGAAGCCCGCCGGACGGCCGCCGGTCTCGGCGGTGATCACGGCGACTCCGGCGGCGTGCTGCCGGAACACGGAGCGCAGGAGCTCGGGCGAGCCGGGGAGCCCGGCGTGGAATCGGGGGGCCGGAGCCGTCGGGGCCGCAGGAGCGGTCATCGGGGTACTTCCTTCTGCCGCGGAGCACGCGGGCGCTGTCGGGGATCGGGGACCTGGGACGTTCAGTGATCCCGACAGCGCGCGCTCGCGTGGCGGACGAGGTCCACATGGACCCGTCCGTAGAGCAGGAGTTCATACGGCATACGGTCAGCCTGGCGATCCCGCGTGTACACAGTCAAGCGGGATCCGGCAGATGTCAGGCGCGTCACGCTGCGTGCGGGCGCCCGCGACGGCGCGTGCACCGGCGCGGACACGAGTACTCGCGCCGGCGCGGACACGGGTACTCGCACCGCCTCCCGCACCGGTGTGCCTTTCATACGGCCGCCCCCAGGGCGGCGATCACGTCCGCCTTGCGCGGCATCCCGGCCGCCCGCCGGACGATCCGGCCCGCCCCGTCCAGGACGAGGACGGTCGGGGTCTTCTCGATCCCCAGGGCGCGGACCAGTTCGAGCCGGTCCTCGGCGTCGATCTCGATGTGCGCCACCCCCTCGACCATCGCCGCGACCTCGGCGAGGATCCGCCGGGTGGCCCGGCAGGGCTGGCAGAAGGCGCTGGAGAACTGCACCAGGCTGGCCCGCTCCCCCGGCTCCGCGCCCAGTTCCGCCGCGCCCAGCCGGCCCGCCGCCTCTCGCTGCCCGCGCACCCGCGCTCCCGTCGTCGCACCGCCGTCGCCTTCGTGTGCGTACATCATCGCCGTACGCTCGTACGGGGAACGAACCGCCCGCCGGACCTGCGTGATTCCCGGCGTGACGAGAATCTCCCCGGGCTCGGGCGTCTGGGCTGGCCAGCAGCGCGCACATGGGGCACGATCCCCAATGGCGCGTACCTACGCTGCCGTAACTTCCGGCCGGGAGCACCTCCCCAGGCAGAAAGCGGGGTCTCCGCACCATGGCTGAGTTCGTCTACCCCCCGGTGATCGGCGCCGCGCACACGCTCTTCCGTGCGCTGGACATCCGTATCGACATGAAGGGCACCGAGAACATCCCGCGCAAGGGCGGGGCCGTCCTGGTGTCGAACCACATCGGCTACCTCGACTTCATCTTCGCCGGCCTGACCGCGCGGCCGCAGAAGCGCCTGGTGCGCTTCATGGCGAAGGAGTCGGTGTTCCGGCACAGGGTGTCCGGCCCGCTGATGCGCGCGATGAAGCACATCCCGGTGGACCGCTCGCAGGGTGAGACGGCGTACCAGCACGCGCTCGACTCGCTGCGCGCCGGCGAGATCATCGGTGTGTTCCCGGAAGCGACGATCTCCCAGTCCTTCACCCTCAAGAGCTTCAAGTCGGGTGCGGCGCGCATGGCGCAGGAGGCCGGCGTCCCGCTGATTCCGGTGGCGCTGTGGGGCACCCAGCGGCTGTGGACCAAGGGCCGCCCGAAGAACCTCAAGCGCAGCCACGTCCCGGTGACGATGCGCGTCGGCGAGCCGCTCGAAGCGCCGACGGACCAGTACGCCGGCGCCATCACCCGGCGGCTGCGCGAGCGCGTGCAGGAACTGCTGGACGCGGCGCAGCGCGCCTATCCGGACACGCCCAAGGGCACCGAGGACTCGTGGTGGCTGCCGGCCCACCTGGGCGGGACCGCGCCGACGCCGGCCCAGGTCAAGGAAGCGGGCTGACCCGCCCGCGCCTGCCGTGACCGGCCGTGCCGCCGCGCCCTCCGGGCGGGGCCGCACGGCCTCCGTCGTTCCGCTCAGTGGGGGTTGTCGGCGTGGGTCAGGGTCTCCCACGCCTCGAAGTGGTTCTCCGTGCCCGCCGGGCGCCGCCCCTCGGTGAGCCTGCGGGTGTTCTCCATGCTCACGCCGAGCCGGGTGTGCAGGGCGTTGTAGCCGACCTCGGTCGCCGGGCCGATGCCCTTGGACAGGCTTCCGCCGCACAGCCAGGACGGCACCGCCTCGCCGAGCTCGAACTTCGCGTGGAAGCCGAGCGCGTGCCGGAACCGGTCCTTGAACTGCGGGTACAGGTCACGCCCCTGGATGCGCGAGGTCTCGGCAACGTGCATGGCCGCCGCGATCCCCATGCCGGTGTGGCCGAAGTCCCGGCAGGTCTCCTGGGCGAGGCCGTCCACGAAGGTGCTCTGGCCGTGCCAGTACTCCACCAGCTCGCTCCTGGTGTCGATGGTGGAGCGCGGCGGATAGACGGGCTGCGTTCCGTCGGACGCGAGGTAGAAGTATGCGGGGACGCGGCCGAGGTAGATCCCCATCGCCTTGTCGTAGCTCGCGCGGTCGTCGAGGTGGACGGCCATGCCGACGGCGGCGTCCATCATGATCAGTTCCCAGTTGCCGTTGGTGTTCGGCCTTCCGTTGATCACCTCGGGCAGGTAGACCTCGCGCAGCATGGTCGCGAAGCGGCCCTGGTTCGCCCAGCCGCCGGTGTACGTGTGCTTGATGATCTCGGCGGCGCGCGGCCAGGTCGAGCCCGCCCAGCCGCTCTGCAGGGGTGCGTTGCTGTTGGTGTGGTCCTTGATCGTCCCGGACCAGGCGTCCATCAGCTCGATCGACTTCTTCGCGTAGCGGCTGTCCCTGGTGACGTACCAGGCGAGCGCCTGGGTGTAGGCGGCGATGGCGTCCTCGCGCTCGTCGGAGCAGCCGATGTCCGGGTTCGAGTACGAGCCGCACTCGACGACGGCGCGCGGCTGGGGCGTGCGGAACAGCGAGCCGTACTTGCTCGCGAGCATGGAATCGAACGCCGGCTTCCACGGCTGCTGACCGGCTTGCACCTTCGCCCGTACGAAGTCCAGTTGCGCGCGGCTGTTGAGGACTCCGGGGTGGGCGAACTGCGCGGGGGCGGCGGGCGCGGCGGGGGTGGGGGGCGCCGCGAGGGTGGGGACGGGTGCCACGGCCGCCGCCAGGCCGAGGGCCAGGGCGGTGAGCGCGGCGGGTGATCCGAAACGCATGGGGGGCCTTCCGGTGGGAGGGGGTTCCGGCGAACCCGAAGGTACTCATGCCCATGCCAAGCTGACAACGATGTCCGACAAGAAACTTTCCTATCGACCGTCACATCGCCTTCGATCGTCTCGCCTCGACCCTGGCGTCGGCCGCCGGCGTTCGCCTCCGCACGGGCCTTCCCGTTGGCCTTCACCTCCCTTGACCCTCTTCGTGCTTGCGGCGGCGGTGAGCGGCGACGCGGGCCCGTCCGGCACACGCGGTGGAGCAGTACCGGCGGGCACTGCCCGGCCCGGTGGCCAGGAAGAACCGTCCGCAGCCCGCGGCGGCGCAGGCGCCCCACGCGATCCGGCCGTACTCGGTGAGCAGTTGGGCGAGTGCGAGGGCGCCGGAGGCGAGGAACCAGTCGCCCCAGCCCGCCCCCTCCCCCCGGTCCACGTGCAGGTGCCAGGGGTGGCCGTCGTGCCGGGTCAGCCGGGGCCGGGTGGCGCACTCCGCCAGCAGCGCGTTGAGGGCGCCGACGGCACGCTCCTCGTCCCGCTCGGCGAGCACCCCCGCCATCCGCCGGGCCGCGGCGCGCAGTTCGGCGGCGCCCGCCTCGGAGAACGCCTGCTCGGTCAGGTCCGCCGGGCGCTGGCCGTGCCCGGCGAGCAGCTCCGCGAGGGCGGCGCGCGGCAGTTCGGGGTCCGCCCGGACCGCCTCGGCGAGGTCGATCAGCCGCCGGGCAGCCGAGAAACCCCCTCGGGAATCCGCCATGCCCGGATCCTTTCCCCATACACCCGAATGACGTAACGTCTTGTCCGCCTATCACGTTACACACTGCGGGGAGGGTCCGGGGATGAGCGGGTTCGGGCGGTACTTGGCGGCGGCACTGGCCGGGCGGTTCGCCTCGGAGGGCATGGGCATGGCCGTGGTACTGCTCGCCGTGGAGCGCACCGGGAGCGCGGCGTACGGGGCGTTCGTACTGACGGCCTGGCTGGCACCGCACGTGCTGGCGGCTCCGCTGGCGGGCGCCGCCGCGGCCCGGACCCGCCGACCGAGGTTCTTCCACGTCGGCGCCCTCGCCGGATTCACGGCCGCCGTGGCGACCCTGGCCGTGCTGCTGGGCCGCGCACCGATGCCGCTGGTGCTCGCGGTGGCGGTGCTCGGCGGCAGCTGCGGGCCGATGGTGACGGGCGGCCTCTCCAGCCTGGTAACGGGCCTGGTCCCGGCGGGCGCCGGGCGCGACCGCGCGTACGGCTGGGACGCCTCCACCTACAACGGGGCCGCGGTCACCGCCCCCGCGGCGGTCAGCCTGGCCGCGTCGCTTGGTTCCGCCGCTCCGGCGATGGCGGTCCTGGCGGGCTCCGGCGCGCTGGCGGCCGGGCTCGCGGCCACGCTCCCGTACGAGGATCCCCGCGCGGGCGGCCCGAAGGCCGGGCCGCGGGCGGGCCTGGGCGCGGGGCTCGCCGCCCTGTGGCGGGTCCGGGAGCTGCGGGCGGTCACCTCGGCGACGACCGTGGCCTTCGTGGGCGTGGGCGCCCTCACCACCACCTCGGTCCTTCTGGCCGAGGGGCTCGGCAGCCCGGGTGCCGGGGGCGTCCTGATGACGGCCTTCGCGGTGGGCGCCCTGGCCGGTTCGCTCACGCTGGGCCGGATGACGGCCGTGGAGCCGGGCGTGCTGGTGCGGTGGGCACTGGCCGGGACCGGGGCGGCGCTGGCGGCGGCCGCGTTCACGCCGTCGGTCGCCGCCACCGCGGCGCTGTTCGCGGTGGCCGGGGTGTGCGACGGACCGCTGCTCACGGCCACCCTGCGGATCCGCTCGGAGCACGCCCCGGCCGAGGTGCGGACGCAGGTCTTCACCCTCGGTGCGGGGCTGAAGGTCACGGCGGCGTCGGCCGGGGCGGCCCTGGTGGGGTTCGCGGCCGACGCGCCCGCGTGGACGCTGCTGACCGGGATCGCCGGGCTGCAGCTCGCGGCGGCCCTGCTGCACGTAGTGACGGCCGCGCGGGAGCCCGGCCCGTCATCGGCAGCGCCAGTGGTTACAGCGCCGTCGGAAGGTTCCGCCACAGCTCCGGCCGGTCGGCGGATTCCTGGAGGGCCTTGAGGGCGGCGGGGTGCGGGGCGGCGTACAGCTCGGGGTGGTCGATCTCGCCGAGTTCGGGCCGGACGGGGAAGGCCAGTTGCTCGCCGTCGAGGCTGAACCGGGCGTCCACACCGGGCTTGTTGCCGCGCGCGTCCTGGCGGTGCCAGCGCGAACCGCCGGGCAGGCGCAGCGCGATCAGCCCGTGGATCACGGGGTTCGTCCCGTCGTCGTCCGCGAGGAGCTGGTAGCAGAATGCCGTCGGGATGCCCTGGGCGCGCAGGAGGGCGGCCAGGGCGTGGGACTTGGCGTAGCAGATGCCGTTGCGGGTGGCCAGCACGTCGGAGGCGCGCCAGGAGACGCGGGCATCGCCCGAGTCCGCCGAGTGCGGGATCGTGTCGCGGACGAACTCGAAGGCGGCCGCGGCGTACGAAGAGGCCTCGCCGCCCGTGGCCGTCCAGAGCGCGTCGGCGGTTTCGCGGACGAGCGGATGGTGGTGGTCGATGACGTCGTCGGCCACGAGGTAGGCGGCAAGGTCGGGTTGCTCCTGGATCAGTTCCATGATCCAGGAGCATACCTATGCGACCATTCGCATACCTATCGCATTATCGGGCGAGCTCTTCCTTGAGCGCCTGGAGGAAGCCGTCCACGTCCTCTTCCTGGGTGTCGAAGCCGCACATCCAGCGGACGTCACCGGCGGCCTCGTCCCAGAAATAGAAGCGGTAACGCTTCTGCAGCCGCCGGGACACCTCGTGCGGCAGCCGCGCGAACACCGCGTTCGCCTGCACCGGGTAGAGGATCTCCACGCCGTCCGTCTCGCGCACGCCCGCGGCGAGCCGCTGCGCCATCGCGTTGGCGTGCCGGGCGTTGCGCAGCCACAGGTCCTTGGCGAGCAGCGCTTCCAGCTGCACCGACACGAACCGCATCTTCGACGCGAGCTGCATCGACATCTTGCGGATGTGCTTCATCTGCCGGACCGCGTCCGGGTTGAGCACCACCACGGCCTCGCCGAACATCATGCCGTTCTTGGTGCCGCCGTACGACAGCACGTCCACGCCGACCGTGTTCGTGAAGCTGCGCATGGGCACGTCGAGCGAGGCCGCGGCGTTGGCTATCCGGGCACCGTCGAGGTGCACCTTCATGCCGAGGCCGTGGGCGTGGTCGCAGATGGCCTTGATCTCGTCCGGAGTGTAGACCGTGCCGAGTTCGGTGTTCTGGGTGATCGAGACGACCTGGGGCATGGCCCGGTGCTCGTCCTCGAAGCCCCAGGCCTCCTGGTCGATCAGCTCGGGGGTGAGCTTGCCGTCCGGGGTGGGCACGGCGAGCAGCTTGATGCCCGCCATCCGCTCGGGCGCGCCGCCCTCGTCCACGTTGATGTGGGCGGTCTTGGCGCAGATCACGGCGCCCCACCGGTCGGTCATGGCCTGCAGGGCGACGACGTTGGCGCCCGTGCCGTTGAAGACCGGGAAGGCTTCCGCGTACGGCCCGAAGTGGCTGCGGATGACCTTCTGCAGGTGTTCGGTGTACTCGTCCTCGCCGTACGAGACCTGGTGGCCGCCATTGGCCAGCGCGACGGCCGCCAGGACCTCGGGGTGCACCCCCGCGTAGTTGTCGCTCGCGAAACCGCGCACCGCCGGGTCGTGGTGCTGCCGGGCGTCGGTCTTCCCGGCATCGGTTCTCACGGTTGCGGAGTGAGCCACAGACGCTGTCCGTTCACATCGGTGGCGGGCCGCTCCCAGACGCCGGCGATGGCCTCGGCCAGCTCCTTGACGTCGGTGAAGCCCGCGAACTTCGCATTGGGACGCTCGGCGCGCATCGCGTCGTGCACCAGTGCCTTGATGACCAGGATCGCAGCTGCCGCGCCCGGGCCCTCGTCGCCGCCCGCCTTGCGGAAGGAGTCCGCGAGGGCCAGGGTCCAGGCCTCGGCCGCCGCCTTGCCCGCGTTGTACGCGGCGTTGTTGGCGACCGGCTTGTGCGCGCCGGACTGGCTGATCAGGACGAAGCGTCCGCGGTCGCTGCGCAGCAGTCCGTCGTGGAAGGCGAGCGAGGTGTGCTGGACGGTGCGGATGAGGAGCTTCTCCAGGAAGTCCCAGTCCGCGAGGTCGGTGTCGGTGAAGGTGGTGCTGCCGCGCCAGCCGCCGACGAGGTGGACGAGACCGTCGATCCGGCCGAACTCCTTCTCGGTCCGGTCGGCCCACGCCTTGGTCGCGTCGAGGTCGAGCAGGTCCACGGTGTCACCCGTGACGGTGGCACCGCCGTGGGCGTACCGCGCCGCGTCCACGGCCTCGGCGAGGCGCGTCGGATCGGCGTCGGACGCCACGACCACCGCACCCGCCTCGGCGAGGCGGAGCAGGGTGGCGCGCCCGGCGGGCCCACCGGCCCCGGCCACCGCCACCACCGCGCCGTGCAGCTTTCCGTTGCCGTTCCCGGAGCCGTTCATCTGTGCAGCCTCCTGAGGGCGAGTGCTCACGCGGCGACCCGGTCGGCGTGCTCCGCGTTACGGGCCGTGATGCCCTTCGTCGAGGCGATCACGCCCTTCAGCTTCTTGGCGAGGGCCTCAAAGAACATGCTGAGCGGAAACTCGTCCGGAAGCACGTCGTCCACCAGCTTGCGCGGAGGCTGCGTCATGTCGAGGGCGTCGGGGCCCTTGGCCCACTTGGAGCCCGGGTGCGGGGCGAGGTACGTCGAGACCAGCTCGTAGGCCTTGAACCAGTGGACGAGCTTCGGGCGGTCGATGCCGGCCCGGTAGAGGTCCTCGATCTCGCCGCACAGCTGGTTGGTGACCTGCGGGGCACGCATCCAGTCGATCTTCAGCTTGTTGTCCGTCCAGCGCACGACGTCGTGCTTGTGGAGGTACGCGAAGAGCAGCTGGCCGCCGAGACCGTCGTAGTTGCGGTTGCGGTCACCGGAGACGGGGAAGCGGAACATCCGGTCGAAGAGGACGGCGTACTGCACGTCACGGCCGTGCTCGTTGCCCTCGGACTCCAGCTTCACGGCCTCCTTGAAGGCGGTGAGGTCGCAGCGCAGCTCCTCCAGGCCGTACATCCAGAACGGCTGGCGCTGCTTGATCATGAAGGGGTCGAACGGCAGGTCGCCGTGGCTGTGGGTGCGGTCGTGGACCATGTCCCACAGGACGAACGCCTTCTCGCAGCGCTCCTGGTCGGTGACCATGGCGGCGATGTCGGCGGGCAGCTCGATGCCCAGGATGTCGACGGCGGCCTCGGTGACCTTGCGGAAGCGGGCGGCCTCGCGGTCGCAGAAGATGCCGCCCCAGGTGAAGCGCTCGGGAGCCTCGCGGACGGCGATGGTCTCCGGGAACAGCACGGCGGAGTGCGTGTCGTAGCCCGCGGTGAAGTCCTCGAACGTGATGCCGAGGAAGAGCGGGTTGTCGTACCGGGTGCGCTCCAGCTCGGAGAGCCACTCGGGCCACACCATCTTGAGCGCCACGGCCTCCAGATTGCGGTCCGGGTTGCCGTTCTGCGTGTACATCGGGAAGACGACGAGGTGCTGGAGCCCGTCGGCGCGCTCGGCGGCCGGCTGGAAGGCCAGCAGGGAGTCGAGGAAGTCCGGCACCTGGAAGCCGCCCGCGGCCCACTTGCGCAGGTCGTCGACGAGCGCCTCGTGGTAAGCGGTGGCGTGCGGGAGCAGCGGGGACAGCGTCTCGACGGCGCGGATCACGCGACCGACGGCGGCCTCGGCGGTGTGCTGGGCGGGTGCGCCCTCGGCCTCGAAGTCGATGGAGCCGTCCTTGGACTGCCAGGGGCGGATCTCCTCCACGGCGGCCTTGAGCTCGGGCCACGCGGGGTGGTCCACCACCCGCGTCCCGGCGGTTATCACGGCACCGCCGACACCCGGCACAAGAGTTTCCGTCATGTCACTTCCTCCACAGGAGAACCTCACGTCAAGGCAGCGTAAACGGACGAGGCTCTCCTGCTCAAGAGGTAACTCGGGAAATTATCCTGCTCGACCCCCCGATACGCCGAAAGTCTTCCCGTTCGTCAGGGTGGAGCGGATGGCTCCGCCCAGCTTCTCCATGGCCTGCCGGGCCTCCGGCAGTACCGCCGACAGCGCCAGGAAGCCGTGGAACATCCCGGGACGGCTGTCGAGGACCGAGGGAACCCCGCTCGCTCGCAGCCGGCGGTGGTACGCCAGCCCGTCGTCCCGCAGGGGATCGCACCCGGCGACGACCACATGGGCGGGCGGCAGCCCGTGCAGGTCCGCGCGCAGCGGCGAGGCCGCCGGATGCCCGCCGCTCCCGGCCGGGCCGAGGTACTGCTCCCAGAACCAGGCCATGTGCGCGGCGGTCAGGAAACAGCCCTCGGCGTTGCTCCGGTACGACTCGGTGTCCTGGGCGGCGTCCAGTGCGGGATAGGCCAGCACCTGGAGGGCGACGGCCGGCCCCCCGCGCTCGCGGGCCAGCAGCAGCGAGGCGGCGGCGAGGTTGCCCCCGGCACTGTCCCCCGCGACCACCAGGGCCCCCGGGTCGCCGCCCAGCTCCCCGAGGTGCCCGCCGGCCCAGCACAGGGCCGCGTACGCGTCCTGGGCGGCTGCCGGGAAACGGTGCTCGGGGGCCCGCCGGTAGTCGACGGAGACCACTGCGGCGCCGGCCGCCCGCGACAGGTTCCGGGCGGTGGTGTCGTAGGTGTCCAGGTCGCCCAGCACCCAGCCGCCGCCGTGGCAGAACACCACCGTCGGCCGCGGCCCGGGCCACTGCTCAGGGTCGGGCAGGTAGATCCGGACGGGTAGCGCCGGAGCCCCCGGCGGGCCGGGTACCGTCCGGTCCTCGACGGCTCCGACGCGCGGCGTCCGCACGGCCGGGCGGGGCACGGCCGCGAGGATCCGCCGGGCCTCGTCGGCGTCGGTGACGCTCCCGCCCACATCGGGGAAGACGGCGGCCAGTGCGTCGAGGAAGGGCCGGGCGGCGGGGTCGGCGGGGCCGCTCATCACAGGCCCCGGAAGTGCGGGATGACCTTCTCGCCCCACTGGCGCAGGGTCTCCAGGCAGGCTTCCTGCTCCACGGTGCCCATCTGGATCAGGCACATGACCTCGTCGGCGCCCGCCGCCCTGAGCCGCTCCACGTAGGCGATGGCGTCGTCGGCGCTGCCGTAGGCGTGGTCGGCGTTGAAGGTCGCCGTCGAGGTCGGCCGGACCGGGATGTCCAGCTCGTGCAGCCGGGCCACCACCTGCTCGGCCGCCTCGCGCATCCGCGCCGGCTCGTCGGCTCCCGCGACCACCGCCTCGTCCGGGATGCCCGCCCCGCCGTACCAGTGGCCGATGGACTGGGCGAAGAACCGCTGCCCGCGGATGCCGATGCGCCGCGCCTCCTCCCGGTCGTCCAGCACGATCGTCGGGCAGAGCACGGAGAAGTGGTCGTTGACCACCGTGGACACGAACCGGCGGCCGTCCCGCCCGGCGACCGCCGCGTCGTAGACGGACCGCATCCCCGCGATCGACTCGGGTCCGGCGAAGCCCATCACCAGGGCCCCGATCCCCAGCTCGGCCGCCTGGACCAGGGTTTCGCCCCGGCTGCACGCCAGGAACAGCGGCGGGTGCGGGGTCTGCCGCGGCCGCGGCAGGATCGGGTGCGGGTCGATGTCGATCAGCTCACCGTGGTACTCCAGCTCCTCCTCCTGCCAGGCCTTGCCGATGATCCTCAGGGCCTCCTCGACCTCCATCGTGGTGCGCTCCCGGTCGACCCCGCACAGCGAGGACTCCTGCTCGGTGCCCCCGCGCCCGGCCCCGAGGTCGAGCCGTCCGCCGGAGAGCAGGTCGAGCATCGCGGCCCGTTCCGCGACCCGGACCGGGTGGTTGAAGTTGAAGGGCATGCACACGACCCCGTGCCCGATGCGTATGGTGCTGGTCTTGGCGGCGACCCAGGTCAGGAAGACCTCCGGGGCCGACATGTGGGCGTACCACTTCAGTGCGTGGTGTTCGACCGCCCAGATCCGGTCGAATCCCATCCGCTCGGCCAGCACGGCCTGCTCGACGCTGTCGCGGATGACCTGGTGCTCCCGCTCCACGGTCGGATCGGCCAGCTGGGCTTCGAAGATCACGGAGAATTTCACGGTGCCTCCAGGGTTGCGTCCCGTGCCCGGTCTTACTTCAATTAGGAATATGACTAGTAGTCAGAAGGCGAAGAAGCAAGAGCTGCCGCCGACGGCGTGGGCGGTTCTCGGCCTGCTCTCGTTCCCTGGGGAGCGCACGGGCTACGAGCTGAAGAAGTGGGCGGACTCCTCGCTGCGCTTCTTCTACTGGTCACCGGCCATCAGCCAGATCTACGCGGAGCTGCGGAGGCTGGAGGAGCTGGGTTACGCGGCCTCCGTGCGCTCGGGGCCCGAGGAGGCGCGGGCCAAGCGGCGCTACTCCATCACCGGCGCGGGGCGCGAGGCCCTGGCCGGCTGGGCCGCAGACACGGCCGAGGCCGGTCCCCCGGTGCTCAAGCACGGGCTGCTGCTGCGGGTCTGGCTAGGGCACCTCGCCCAGCCCGAGCGGCTGCGCGCGATGGTCGCCGGGCACATGGAGCGCACCCGGGCCGAGCTGGCCGCCGTACGGGAGGCGAGGGAGCAGGCGGGCGGCGTACCGGAATGGGCCTTCCCCGCCCTCGCGCTGCGCTGGAGCGAGCGGCAGCACCTGGCGGAACTGGAGCTCGCACAGGCCCTCCTGGACGACCTCGCCGACCTGGGCGCCGACCGGAAGGAGCCCACCGGGACCGCGGTCACCGAGGCCGTCGCCGGGGCCGGGAGCGCGGGCCGTCAAGCCGATGGGGACGCGCCCACGCCCGGGTGACGCGGCGGGACCGCCACGGGCCGCGCCCGGTCTCACAACCCCGGCGAGAAGCGGCCGGTGGGCCCCGGCGGGGCCTTGCACGGCCGGTCCCTTCGCGCCCTCGGCGCACTAGCATGCGTCCTCATCGCGCGCGGCCGGTCGGGACACCGCGACCGCGCGGGGAGCCGCCGTCGACGGAAGCGAGAGAACCTTGACTTTCCTCACCATCGGTCACCGCGGGGTCATGGGTGTCGAACCGGAGAACACCCTGCGGTCGTATCTCCGAGCGGAACGTTCCGGCATGGACGCCATCGCCCTGGACCTCCGACTGAGCAAGGACGGCGCCCTCGTCGCCCTGCACGACCCCGAGGTGGACCGGACGACCGACGGCTCGGGCGCCGTCGCCGACCTGACCCTTGCCGAACTGAGCGGGCTGGACGCCGGCAAGGGCGAGCGCGTGCCGGTCTTCGAGGACGTCCTGGACGCTGTCCGGGTCCCGCTCCAGGCGTCGGTCCGGGACCGGGCCGCCGCCGGGGTGCTCGCTGAACTGCTCCTGCGCCGCGACCTGACCGCCCGCGTGGAAGTGACCTCCTCCGACGAGGCGCTGCTGGCCGAGACGGCCCGGCTGGTGCCGGGCGTGCGGACCGTGCTCCACGCGGACCGCGCCGGCGGCAAGGGCGAGGACCTCGTGGCACGGGCGCGGACCGCGGGCGCGGCGACGGTCGCCGTGGACATCCGGCGGCTCTCCCTGGAGACCGTGGAGGCGGCGCACGCGGCCGGGTTGCGGGTGACCGGCCTGGCCGTCAACACCCTGGACCAGCTGCGGCTCGCGCGGGCGCTCGGCCTGGACGGCGCGGCCACCGACTTCCCGGAGATCCGCAGCACGGGCCGCTTCACCGCGTGACGGCGCCCGTCACCGGTCGGCGCGCCCGGTCGGCGCCCCGACCGGTCAGAGCGGCTTGACCAGCAGTTCGAAGGCCAGGTCGTCGCGGAGCGGAACTCCGAAGCGCTCGTCGCCGTAGGGGAAGGGGCTCAGCTCGCCGGTGCGCCGGTAACCGCGGCGCACGTAGTAGGCGATGAGCTCCTCCCGTACGTTCACCACCGTCATGCGCATCTCCTTGGCACCCCACGTGTCACGGGCGCGGTGCTCGGCCTCGGCCAGGATCTCCTTGCCGAGGCCCGCGCCCTGGAGCCCGGGACGGACCGCGAACATCCCGAAGTAGGCGTGGTCCCCCCGGTGTTCGAGCTGGCAGCACGCGACGAGCTCACCGGCGCGTTCGACGACCACCAGGGTGCTGTCGGGCGCCTCGATGATCTGGCGGACCCCGTCCGCGTCGGTGCGCTGCCCCTCCAGGTAGTCGGCCTCCGTGGTCCAGCCGCCACGGCTGGCGTCACCGCGGTACGCCGACTCGACGAGTGCCACCAGCTCCGTCACGTCCGCCTCTACGGCGCTGCGAAAGCTCAGGGCGGCGGGGTTGGCGGTCGACATCGGGGGGCTCCGTTCTGCGCGGTGGCATGTGACATGCCCGGTACGGCTGCGGAGAGCCTATCCCGGGGCGGCAGGAGGAGAACCTCCCCCGGGGCGGCGTGCGGGCCGCCCGGGCCGGGCATCTCTTCCCGTGACGCCGACGAACCGGGAGGTTCCGCCGTGCACGGTTCCACCATGTCCGCATCTGCCGCCGCCTCCTCCTGGCTGCTCGTGCTGCTGTGCGCGGTGAGCGGCGCGTACTGCCTCGGGCAGGTGCGCAGATCGGGCGGCGGCGCTGCCGGGGAGGCCGTGATGGGGTTCGGCATGGCGCTGATGGCGGTGCCCTTCGGGGCCCGCGACGGGTGGCAGGCGCTCGTGCTGGGGCTGGTCTTCTGCGCCGCGGCCGTGCACGCGGTGTGGATGCTGCGCGGCGGGGTGCACCACGCGCACCACCTGGTCGGCTCGCTGGCCATGGCCTACATGGCGCTGACGGCGGCCGCGGGGTACGGGCACGGCGCGGGGCTGCCCCTGGTCACCGGGGCGCTGCTCCTCTACTTCGCGGGTTACGTCCTGCTGGGAGGGGCCCGGCTGGTGACGGCGGGCGGGGGCGCCCGCCCGGTGGCGACGGCCGCGGGCGGTCCGTCCCCGGGTCCCCGGCGGGCGGCCGAGCTGACCCGGGCGTGCCGACTGGCCATGGGGATGGGGATGTTGGCCATGCTGCTCACGATGTGACGGCGGCGGCCCACGTGTCCTGCGTCACCAATGCCCCGCGGCCGTACCCGCAGGTAGCCCCCCGCTCATAGGCTGGTGGACATGATGGTCCCCGCCGCACTCCTGATGCTCGGCGCACTGACCGCGGTGCTCGCGCCCCGTCTGCTGGGCCGGGCCCGATGGCCCGAGCGTGAACCGGTCGTCGCCCTGTGGGTGTGGCAGTGCGTGGTGGGCGCGGTGCTCCTGTGCTTCGGGCTGTCGATGCTGCTGAGCGCGGCGGCCGCCTGGCAGGCGGTCCGGGGGCGGCTGTTCGCCGCCGCCCCGCACGGCGTGGTCGACGCGTACGCCCTGGGCACGTCCGGCGGTCCCTGGGCCGCCGGAACGGCGCTCGCGCTGGCGGGCGGGGCGCTGTGGACCGGGGCGATGCTGGCCCGGGAGGTGCTGCGGGCGCGGACCCGGCGGCGCACCCAGAGCACCGAACTGCTGGAGCGGGCCCCGCTGTTGCCCGGGGAGGACCCGGCGGGCGCGCGGCTCGTCGTACTGGAGGGGCAGCGGCCGGACGCCTGGTGGCTTCCTGGGGCGGCCCCGCAGCTGGTGGTCACGACGGCGGCGCTGGGCCGGCTGAAGGGGAGCCAGCTCGATGCCGTACTCGCGCACGAACAGGGGCACGCGGCGGCCCGGCACGACTGGCTGCTGCACTGCTCGCGGGCGCTGGCCGGCGGGTTCCCGCAGGTGCCCGTCTTCGCTGCGTTCGAGGCGGAGATGCACCGCCTCGTCGAGCTGGCCGCCGACGACGTGGCCTCGCGGCGGTACGGGCGCCTCACGATCGCGCTGGCCCTGGTCGGACTGAACGAGGACCGCGGGGCGTTCGGGCCCTCCGCCGCCCCGCAGGCGCACGTCCAGGAGCGGGTGCGCCGGCTCCTGTCTGCCGCGCCCCGGCTGTCGGCGATGCACAGGCTCCGGCTGACGGTTCTGGCCACGCTGGTCCCGGCGGTGCCGCTGCTGGTGGCCTTCGTGCCCGGGCTGAGCGCCCTGGCGTAGCGCGCCCGTCCTCGCCTGCCGCCCGCCGGTGGCAGGATCCCCGTATGCGGAACGATCACTTGCGGTGGGCGGGTACCGGCTGTGCGCTCCTCGCGGCCGTCCTGACCGTGCTGGTGGTGGCGGGCTGGCAGCCGCTCCTGTCGTACGACGACCAGGTCGCCCGGGATCTGCACGGACAAGCGGTCGCCCGTGCCGGGTTCACCCATGCGGTGCGGATCCTCTCCGACTGGGTGTGGGATCCGTGGACCATGCGGGCCCTGGCCGCCGTCGCCTGTGTGACGCTGTGGTGGCGCGGGGACAGGGATCGGGCGCTGCGGGTGGGCCTTGCCACCCTGGTGTCCGCGGCAGTGCAGCAGGGGGTGAAGGGGCTGGTGGGACGGGAGCGCCCGGTGTGGCCGGACCCGGTGGCCTCGGCCCACTTCTCGGCCTACCCGTCGGGCCACGCGATGACGGCGACGGTGGTGTGCGGGCTGCTGCTCTGGCTGCTCCCCCGGCGGACTCCCGCGTGGTGGGTGGGTACCGCCTGGGCGGTGGCCGCGGTCTCCGTGATCGGGGTCGGCTTCACCCGCCTGTACCTGGGCGTCCACTGGGTGTCGGACGTGGTCGCGGGCTGGCTGCTGGGCGTGGCCTTCGTGGCGCTCGCGACGTCCGGCTCCGTCCGCCGGCGGGGATCCGGCACGGCCGGACCCTGAGGTGTCGGCGTGCCTGCTCGGCGTGCCCGCCCGGTCGGCCTGCTCGGCGTGCCCGACGGCCTGCTCGACGGCTGCTCGGCGTGCCTACGCGCCGGGCCTCGGCGTGCCTACTCGGTGTGCCTGCCCTGGGCGATCCCCCGTTTCACCCAGAGCAGGCCCTCCGCGCGCTGAGTATATTGGCTCTGAGCCAGTCAACGCAGGAGTAAGCATGTCCCCGCGCAGCGCATCGGTCAATGAAGAATTGCGCAGACGTTCCCGGGAGCGGCTGCTCCAGGCCACGGTCGAGCTCGTCGCCGAACGGGGCTACGAGGAAACGACGCTCGGCGACATCGCCGACCGGGCGGGCGCCGCACGTGGCCTGGTCTCGTACTACTTCCCGGGCAAGAGGCAGTTGCTGCAGTCGGCCGTGCACCGGCTGATGCACCTCACCCTGCAGGCGGCCCTGGAGCGCGAGCCGCTGCCCGCCGGCGAGCACGAGGGGCGCGAGCGGCTGGCCCGGGCCGTCGACGCGATCCTCGGGCTGGCCCGGGACGAGCCGCGGCTGATGCGGACGCACATGGCGGGCATCCTCCAGGCCGACGGCTTCGTCCAGTGCGCCGAGCAGCAGCGGCTCGCCGAACTGCTGCGGGACACCGTCGCCCGGTACGGCTCGACGGACGTGGACGTGGACTATCCGCTGCTACGGGCACTGCTGATGGGCGCCGTGGTGGCGGTCCTGCTGCCGGGCGCGCCGATGCCGGCGGCCCGGCTGCGGGCCGAGCTGTTCCAGCGCTACGGGCTGGACTGGGAGCTCGGCGTCCCGCCGGACGGCGGGCCGCCCGGCGGAACATTTCCCTCACACCTCTAGCCCCTCGGCTTCAAGGGCGTCGAGGGCGTCACCGGTACTCGGGCTGGCTCTGCACGTTGAGCCGGTCCAGCCACACCCACTTCGCGCTCTCGGTGCGCCAGTCGTCCAGCCGCAGCACGTCGAGGCCCTTGGCGATGTCGTTCGAGTAGATGTGCCCGTTGTAGTAGTACGCCGACCAGGACCCGCCCAGTCCGAGCTGGTCCGTGGTCAGCGGGCCGCGTTCGAAGTACCCGATCTCCTTGGGCTGTGTGGAGTCGGTGAACTCCCACACCGAGACGCCGCCCTGGTACCAGGCCTGCACCATGATGTCGCGGCCGCCGCCGACCGGGATCAGCGAGCCGTTGTGCGCCACGCAGTTCTCGGTGTCGGCCTGGTGCCGCGGGATCTTGAAGTAGCCGCGGAAGGCGAGCTTGCGCCCGTCCCCGCTGCCGGTGATGTCGTAGATGCCGTCCGCGCCCCGGTGGGGGCCGGTGGCCTCGTTGCAGGTGGGGCCGCTACCGCCGCCGAGTTCGTCGGTGAACACCACCTTGTCCGCCCGCTCGTTGAAGGTGGCCGAGTGCCAGAACGCGAAGTTCACGTTGTCCTGCACCCGGTCGATGACCCGCGGCTGTTCGGGCTTGCTGATGTCGAAGAGGATGCCGTCGCCCATGCAGGCGCCGGCGGCCAGGTTCTTCGACGGCAGCACGGTGATGTCGTGGCAGCCGGTGGTCTTGGAGACCCCGGGGTTGGTGGGCCCGCCGGGGTTGCCGCCGTCGGGGAAGAGGATCGGGAAGGCGACGACCGCGGCCTGCGTCGGCGCCTTCTTCGGGACCTTCACCACCGAGATGCCGTCGTGCGGCGGCTTGCAGTCGGGGAAGGCCTCGTTCGGGGAGTACGAGGCGACGTAGAGGTAGATGTCGCGGCCGCCCGGCACCAGGGTGTGGGTGTGGGAGCCGCAGTTCGTCTCGACGGACTTGATGTACTTGGGGTGCTTCTTGTCCTTGATGTCGAAGATCTTGATGCCCTCCCACGAGGACTTCTCCGTCGCGGGCTGCGAGACGCTGCTGCAGGAGTCGTCGCTGCGGGAGGAGTCGGTGGAGAGGAAGAGCAGGTCCCCGTAGACGGAGATGTCGTTCTGGCCGCCGGGGCACAGCACCTGGGTGACGGTCTTCGGTGCCTTCGGGTTGGCGATGTCGTAGATCGTGAAGCCGTTGTAGTTGCCCGCGTAGGCATACCTGCCCTGGAAGGCCAGGTCGGAGTTGATGACGGCGGGGTCGGCGCTGGGGATGTTGGCCAGGGGTTTGATGTTGGCGCTGTGCACGATCTCGTCCTGACCGGGGATCTCGCCGGGGGCGAGCTCCCCGCCGTCGACGAGGCCCGCGCTCTGCTGGTTGCCGCTTCCGGGGGTTGAGTCACCCGGGTCCGGGGTGGCGGCCGCCGGTCCGGCGGTCAGGAGTGCGGTGAGGAGCCCGGCCGCCGCGACGGCCGCTCCCACCCTTCCGCTGCGCACTCTCGTGGTGTGGAACGAGCTCACGTGCCCTCCCATGGGAGTCCGGTCGGTTCCGGTCGTTGGGGGAACGGAACCAGGACCCCGGCAGTATCTTCCTTTTCATGGACATGGCAAAAGCCCCCCGGGGCCGCACGGCCTTACGCACGCGGCTCGGCCGATCCGCCGGAGCGGCCTTGGCCGCCGGGCTCCTGCTGGCACTCGCCGGCTGCCAGGGGGACGACCGGGCGGACGGGTCCGAGGACGGACGCGCCATGGTCGTCGCACCGGGCAAGCCGGGCGAGAAGGCGCGCACCCTCACCCCCGAACAGGCCGCGAAGGAAAAGCCCGACGACAGCCCGAACGCCGCCGACCACGCGTACGTCCAGAACATGATCGAACATCACCGGCAGGCCCTGACGATGAGCGCGCTGGCACCGAAGCGGGCCTCGGCGGACGGCGTCAAGCGGCTGGCGGAACGGATCACCGCCGCGCAGCAGCCCGAGATCGGGGCGATGGAGAAGTGGCTCACGCTCCATCCCGCGCCGCCGGCGGCCTCCGGCGGGCACGGACACGACCACGGCGCGATGCCGGGCATGGCGACCGAGCAGCAGCTGAAGGAACTGTCCGAAGCCGAGGGAGCCGACTTCGACCGGCTCTTCCTGAAGCTGATGACCGCCCACCACGAAGGTGCCCTGAAGATGGCGGGCGAGGCGCTGACCGGCGGCAACAACGTGGCTGTCGAGGAGATGGCCACCGAGGTGGTGGCGACGCAGAGCGCCGAGATCCACCGGATGCGCGCGATGGGCTGACTGCCGGGGAAGCCGGTGTCATGCTGGGACCACCTGCGGGAGGAGCTCCGCCGTGCTTCGTGTCGCCGTCGTCGGATCGGGCCCCAGCGGGGTCTACGCGGCCCAGACGCTGGTCCAGCAGCGCGAGGTGCCCGGGATACGGGTCGACGTGCTCGACCGGCTGCCCGCGCCGTACGGGCTCGTGCGGTACGGGGTCGCGCCGGACCACGAGAAGATCAAATCGCTGCAGGGCAGCCTGCGCACCGTGCTGGAGGACGAGCGGATCCGCTTCCTCGGGAACGTCGAGGTCGGCGGCGGGCAACTGCCCACGGAACGGCTGTTGGAGCTCTACCACGCGGTGGTGTACTGCGTGGGCGCGGCCCGGGACCGGCTGCTGGGGATCCCCGGCGAGGACCTGGCGGGGGTGCATTCCGCGACGGCCTTCGTGTCCTGGTACAGCGGGCACCCGGATGCCGCCGCCGAAGTCTTCGACCTGGCCGGGGTGGACTCGGCGGTCGTGGTCGGCGCGGGCAACGTCGCGGTGGACGTGACGCGGATCCTTGCCCGGGGCGTGGCGGAGCTGGAGCCGACGGACATGCCGCAGCCCGCGCTCGGCGCGCTCGCGGACAGCGGGTTGCGCCGGGTGGCCATGGTGGCCCGGCGCGGCCCCTCGCAGGGCAAGTTCACCACCAAGGAGCTGCGGGAGCTGGGCACGCTGCCGGGTGTGGACGCGGTGGTGGACCCCGCCGAGGCCGCCCTCGACCCGGTGTACGACGATCCGGCGGCGGCCGCGGCGCTGCCCGCGGTGGCGCGGCGGAACCTGGAGGTGCTGCGCGGCTGGGCACAGGCCGGAGCGGGAGACGGGCCGCGCCGCATCGCCCTGCGGTTCTACCTGCGGCCGGTGGAGGTGCTGGGCGGGCCCGACGGCCGGGTGACCGGCATGCGCTTCGAGCGGACCGTCCCGGACGGCCTCGGCGGGGTGACCGGGACGGGGGCCTACGAGGACATCGAGGCGCAGCTGGTGCTGCGCTCGGTGGGGTACAAGGGCGTCCCGCTGGCCGGTCTGCCCTTCGATCCGGCGAGGGGCACGGTCCCGCACGCGGCGGGCCGGGTCGTCCGCGCGGGCCGGGCCTCGGTCGGCGAGTACGTGGCGGGCTGGATCAAACGCGGCCCGACGGGGGTGATCGGCACGAACCGGCCCTGCGCCAAGGAGACGGCGTCCTCCCTGCTCCAGGACGCGGGGACGCTGGCCCGCCGCGAGCTGCCCGGCGATCCGCTGGACGCGATGCGGGCCGCGGGCCTGCGGCCGGTGGAATGGCCGGGCTGGCAGGCCATCGAGTCGGCCGAGACCGAACTGGGCCGCTC
Source organism: Streptomyces sp. NPDC048269 (assembly GCF_040652395.1). Classification (NCBI taxonomy): domain Bacteria; kingdom Bacillati; phylum Actinomycetota; class Actinomycetes; order Kitasatosporales; family Streptomycetaceae; genus Streptomyces; species Streptomyces sp. NPDC048269. The sequence continues at coordinate 74,031 of NZ_JBEZLW010000015.1, read as the reverse complement.
CCTGGGCCGCCGCTCGGTCAAGATCCCCGACTGGCAGGGCCTGTTGCACGCCGCCGGCCTCGCCTGAGCATGCGGGCATGAGACGTACGGCGAGCCACGGCTCCGGCCTGGCGTCGGTGCTGGTACTGACGGCTTTCGTCGCCGCACTGACGGCCTGCACGGCCCACGGCGGCCACCGCCCGGCCGCCGGCCCCACGGCGACGAGCACGGCCGCGTCCCCGCACGCGACGGCCCTGGCCGAGCGCTATCGGCAGGCCGGCGGGGACGCGGCCGTGTACGCCATCCAGTGGGAGACCCGGGCCGGGGCAGCGCCCCTCATCGTCGTCAGGACGGGCAATCCGGACGCCGAGGACGCTCTCTTCCAGAAGCAGGCGGCGTCCGTCACCGCCTATCTGGCGGACCGGGAAGGGCTTTCCCTCGGCGGCGGCTACCGGATGGACGTCTTCGGCCCCGACGGGCGACTGCTCCACCGCCGGGACGCCACGTCCCGGTCCTAGGCGAGCCGCGCTTCCTCCGCGGCCGCTGCCGTGAGGACGCTGTCGAGGAGGCCGGGGAAGAGGTCCTCCAGCTCCGTGCGGCGCAGGGCGTTGAGCTTGGCCGTACCGCGGTAGGTCTGCCGGACGACGCCGCTCTCCCGCAGGACGCGGAAGTGGTGGGTGGTGGTCGACTTGGTGACCGGCAGGTCGAAGTACGAGCACGCCAGTTCCGTGGCGGAGCCGGCCAGATCCCGGACGATGGAGAGCCGGACCGGGTCGGAGAGCGCGTGCAGCACGCCCTCCAGGCGGATCTCGGCCGCCTCGGGGTGGGCGAGGGCACGGGCCGTGTCACGTTCCGTCATGTCCCTGCTCCGCTCGCTCGGCTTGCCAGGGTCCCCATCGTACGAGAGTCGTCGTAGGAGCGTGGCGGGTACGGCTCCGGCATGGGCGCCGGAGCCGCACCGGGTTCACCAGGACCGGTGGTACTGGTCGGGCGTACGCGGCTCCGCGCCGAGCTCGGCGGCCGCCCGGCGGGCCCAGTACGGGTCGCGCAGCAGTTCCCGGCCCAGCAGGACCGCGTCGGCCTCGCCGTTGGCCAGGATCTTCTCGGCGTGCGCCGGTTCGATGATCAGGCCGACGGCGGCCACGGGCAGGCTGGTCTCCGCCTTGACCCGGGCGGCGAACGGCACCTGGTAGCCGGGGCCGACCGGGATCTCCACCCTGGGGGCGAGGCCGCCGGTGGAGACGTCGAGGAGGTCCACGCCGTGCTCCTGGAGCAGCCCGGCCAGCCGGACCGTCTCGTCGGCGGTCCAGCCGTCCTCCTCCAGCCAGTCGGTGGCGGAGATCCGGAAGAACAGCGGGAGTTCCTCGGGCCACACCGCCCGTACGGCGTCCACGACTTCGACGGCGAGGCGGGTGCGGTTCTCGAAGGATCCGCCGTACGCGTCGGTGCGCTTGTTGCTGAACGGGGACAGGAACTCGCCGATGAGATAGCCGTGGGCCCCGTGGATCTCGACGATCTCGTAGCCCGCGGCGAGTGCGCGCTCGGCGGCGGCCGCGAACTGGCCGACGATCTCCCCGATCTCATCGGCCGTCAGCTCGTGCGGCGCCGGGCGGTCCCCGTCGAACGGCACGGCGCTCGGGGCGACCGGCAGCCAGCCGTGCGCCTCGGGCCCGACCGGGCCGCCGCCCTTCCACGTCCGGTCGGTGGAGGCCTTGCGTCCGGCGTGCGCGATCTGGATGCCGGGGACGGTGCCCCGGGCCTTGAGGAAGGAGGTGATCCGGCGCAGCGCCTCGACCTGGGTGTCGTTCCAGATGCCGAGGTCGTAGGGGGTGATCCGGCCTTCGGGGGAGACGGCGGTGGCCTCCTGGATGATCAGGCCGGTGCCGCCGACGGCGCGGGCTGCGTAGTGCGCGAAGTGCCAGTCGTCGGCCACGCCCGCGTTCGGGCCGAAGGCCTCGGCGCTGTACTGGCACATCGCGGCCATCCACACGCGGTTCGGGAGGGTGACCGAGCGAAGGGTGTAGGGAGCGAACAGGGCAGCGGAACCAGCGGGGGCAGCACTCATCAGGGCTCTCCAGGACGTCACCGGGCGCGCCGGGGATCGGCGGCTAAGTACGAGACTCACCGTACTACGAATTTCTTCGTACTACGAGACCTCTCGTACAAGCGCGTCGAGCTCCGCCCGCAGCGCCTCGGCCAGCGCGGGCAGGTCCGGGAGGGCGGCCGCGTCCGCCACCAGCCCGTAGTGGACCGTCCCCTTGTACGTGGAGACCGCGACGGCCAGGGACTGGCCGCGGGCCAGCGGGGCGAGCGGGTAGACCTCGCCGACGCGGCTCCCGCCGAGCGAGAAGGTCAGGCCGGGCAGCGGGACGCTGGTGACCAGGATGTCGAAGAGCAGCCGGGCGGCCTGGGCGACGAACGGGCCTCCGAGGCGGTGGCCGAGCGGGTGGACGTGGTCGGCGAGCAGGGCGACTGCCCCGGCGCCGCGGGCGGGTCCCGCGTCCTTGTTGCGGTCCATCGCGGCCCGTACCCGGTCCAGACGCAGCAGCGGGTCCCGCTCGGCGAGCGGCAGCCGCAGGAGGTAGCCGGAGAGCCGGTTCCCCCCGCCGGTCCCGGCCCTGCCCCGGCGGGACACGGGGATCAGGGCGCGCGGGCCCGGTCCGCCGGGCGCGGGGTCGCCCCGGCCCTCCATCCAGCGCCGCAGCGCGCCGGCGACCACGGAGATGAGCACGTCGTTGACGGTGCCGCCGGCGGCCTTTCGGACCAGGTTGACCTCGTCCAGGTCGAGGGCGAGGCCCGCGACCGTACGGGAGCCGGTGCGGGCGGCGCCCGCGGTGAGGGCCGCGGGGACCCCGAGCGGCAGCCCGGCGCGGGCGACAGCGGCACCGATCTCCAGGGCCTGGCCGACGTCCTGGACCCGGGCGGCGAGGAGTCCGGAGAGCCGGCGCAGGGCCGGGCCGGCCTGCCGCCCGGAGACGGGTGGCGCGGCCGCACGCGGGGACGGACGCGGAGCCGGGCTCGGGGGCGGGCGCAGGGACTGCCCCTCGTCGAACAGCGCCGCGGCCAGGGCGAGCGCGCCGAGCCCGTCGGCGAGGGCGTGGTGGAACTTGAACAGCACGGCGAAGGAATCCGCATCGGGCCCGGCCAGCACGTGCGCCTCCCAGGGCGGCAGGCTCCGGTCCAGGGGCCGGGCCATCAGGGGTCCCGCGGCCTCGTGCGGCGAGGCAGGCGTCCGGACCAGGAAGACGTGCCGCGCCGGGTCGAAGCCGGGGTCCGGCGACCAGGCGGCCGCGCCCACCGGCAGCAGGACGTCCCGGATCCGGCGACGCAGGCCTGGCACGCCGGCGCAGCGGGTGGCGAGCAGTTCCGCGGCGTGCTCGGCCGCCCCGGGCCCGGCGGCCCGGAAGACGGCCAGGGCACCGAGGTGCATGGGGTGGGCGGCGGATTCGATCCGCCAGAAGGCGAGGTCGAGCGGGGACAAGTGCTCCGTGGCCACGTACGTCCTCTCGCGTGCGGCAGCAGTGGCCTGAAGTCAACCTATTCCGAACATCCACATGCAAGCAGCGATCGTTTCCTACGGGTAAATGATCGGTATTAATCCGGCGCTCCGGACCCGGTGCCGCCCGCCGGGCCGCTGTCAGTGGGCGGGTGCAGACTGGCCCGAAAGAGACGGACAGCTCGTGAAGCACGGATAGCCCCGAAGACGAAGACATGGACGACGAAGTCCGGAGGTGCCGGCCATGGCCGACGTACTGCTGCTCGTGGGTACCCGCAAGGGACTCTTCATCGGCCGCCGCCGGGGCGAGGGGCCCTGGGAGTTCGACGGGCCCCATTTCAACGCCCAGGCCGTCTACGCGGTCGCCGTCGACCGGCGGGGCCCGGCGCCCCGCCTGCTGGTCGCCGGGGACAGCTCGCACTGGGGACCGTCCGTCTTCAGCTCCGACGACCTCGGAGCGACCTGGAACGAGCCCGCCGAAGCCGCGGTGAAGTTCCCCAAGGACACCGGTGCCTCGCTGGAGCGCGTGTGGCAGCTCCAGCCGGCCGGACCCGAGGCCCCGGACGTGGTCTACGCGGGGACGGAGCCGGCCGCGCTGTTCCGCTCGACGGACCGCGGCGAATCCTTCGAGCTGGTCCGTCCGCTGTGGGACCACCCGAGCCGGGGCAGCTGGCAGCCGGGCGGCGGCGGTGAGGGGCTGCACACGGTGATCACCGATCCACGCGACGCGGACGCCGTGACGGTGGCCGTCTCCACCGCCGGAGTGTTCCGGACGAAGGACGGCGGATCCAGCTGGGAGCCGTCCAACGAAGGGGTGTCGGCGGTCTTCCTGCCCGATCCGCACCCCGAGTTCGGCCAGTGCGTGCACAAGATCGCCCAGGACTCCGGGAACACCGACCGGCTGTACCTGCAGAACCACTGGGGCGTCTACCGCAGCGACGACGCCGGGGCCCGGTGGACCGACATCGGCGGGGGGCTCCCCTCCGACTTCGGCTTCGCGGTGGCCGCCCACCCCCACCGGCCGGACACGGCCTACGTCTTCCCGCTCAACGCCGACTCCGACCGGGTCCCGGCCGAGCACCGGTGCCGGGTCTTCCGCACGCAGGACGCGGGCACCAGCTGGGAGCCGCTGTCTCACGGCCTGCCCGCCGGGGACCACTACGGCACGGTGCTCCGCGACGCCCTGTGCACGGACGACGCGGACCCGGCGGGCGTCTACTTCGGCAACCGCAACGGCGAGCTGTACGCCAGCCACGACGACGGAGAGAGCTGGCAGCCGCTGGCCGAGCACCTGCCCGACGTGCTGTGTGTGCGGGCGGCGACGATCGGCCAGTAGAGTGATCCACCGTGGCAGCACGACCGTTGAACGAGATCGTCGAGCCGGGCTGGGCCCGGGCTCTGGAGCCGGTGGCGGGCCAGATCGCCGCGATGGGCGACTTCCTGCGCGCCGAGATCGCGGCGGGCAGGACCTACGTCCCGGCCGGGGCGAACGTCCTGCGCGCCTTCCAGCAGCCCTTCGACGAGGTCAAGGTGCTGATCGTGGGCCAGGACCCCTACCCCACCCCGGGGCACGCGGTGGGCCTGTCCTTCTCGGTCGCGCCCGAGGTGCGGCCGGTGCCGCCGAGCCTCGACAACATCTTCCTGGAGCTGCACCGGGACCTCGGTACCGGCCGGCCCGCGAACGGCGACCTCACCCCGTGGACCCGGCAGGGCGTGCTGCTGCTCAACCGTTCGCTGACCACCGCCCCCCGCAGGTCCAACGCCCACCAGGGCAAGGGCTGGGAAGCCGTGACCGACCAGGCCATCCGGGCCCTCGCCGCGCGCGGCAAGCCGCTGGTGTCCATCCTCTGGGGCCGGGCGGCCCGCAATCTGCGGCCGCTGCTCGGCGAGCTGCCGGTCGTGGAGTCCTCCCACCCCTCCCCCAAGTCCGCCGATTTCGGATTCTTCGGCTCCAGGCCGTTCAGCAGGACGAACGAGCTGCTGGTGGGCCAGGGTTCACAGCCTGTGGACTGGCGCTTGCCGTCCGTCAGTTGACGGTATCTGCTATTCACCGGATAAATACGGACAGATGCCACCGGAGAAGGCCCTGCCCGAACACCCGGTTCCGATAAGCCAGTAGCATGCGGCGCCATGAGCTCCCCCACTGGGCCCGCAAATGGCCTGCCCGTACGAATGCCGCGACCCCGCCAGACCGGACGGCACCGCCGGCCCGAGCCCGCGGCGGCGCCCGAGGGCGCGCCCGCGCTGGTGCTCGCCGTGCCCGGTGCCCCCTCGGCCGCCTCGCGTGGGCTGGCGGAAGAGATCATCAGCATCGGCCGTTCCGAGCTGCCGGGCCTCGACGCCCGGATCGGCTTCCTCGACGGTGACGACGCCTCCGATTTCCCGTCCCTGTCCGGCGTGCTGACCGCCGTCGCGACCGAGCGTGCCGCGCGTGCGGAGTTCGCCCGCGCCGCCGGCCACGAGGTGCCCGCACCGACCGGCCCGGACGCCGTGGTGGTCCCGCTGCTGGCCGGTCCCGACGGTGATCTGCTCCGCCGGGTCCGCCAGGCGCTGATGGACTCATCGGCCGCCGCAGAGCTGGCCGACGTGCTCGGTCCGCACCCGCTGCTCGCCGAGGGCCTGCACGTGCGGCTGTCCGAGGCGGGGCTGGCCCGCGCCGACCGCGCCCGGCTCTTCACCGTGACCACCGCCGCCGACGGCATCGTCCTGGCCACCACCGGCGGCGAGGAGGCCGTCCAGGCCGCCGGGATCACCGGGATGCTGCTCGCCGCCCGGCTCGCCGTGCCGGTCAAGGCGGCGGCGCTCGACGAGGAGGGCTCGGTGGCCGCGGTCGCCGAGCAGCTGCGCCGCGAGGGCTCCACGCACCTGGCGCTCGCCCCGTACCTGATCGGCCCGGAGGCCGCCGACGGGCTGCTGGACAGTGCCTGCAAGGACGCCAACTGCAGCGCCGCCGAGGTGCTCGGCGCCTACCCGGCGCTCGGCAAGCTCGCCGTCGCGCAGTACGCCGCGGCTCTCGGGATCACCCAGGGCGCGGCCACGCACTGACCGCCTGCCGTGACGTGAAGGGCCCCCGCCGGTCGGCGGGGGCCCTTCACGTCGGCGGACCTCACACGGCGGACCTCACACGGCCGGGCCGAAGACCACGCAGGTGGCGGCGGGCACGGCCACCGAGCCGGCCTCTCGCGGCTGCCCGGTCAGGGGGTCGACGTCGAACCAGGTGACGTCACCCGAGTGCTCGTTGGCCGCGTACAGGCGGCGCCCCGAAGGGTCGGCGGCGAGATCGCGCGGCCAGCTGCCACCGCAGCCCACGACGCCCGTGAGCTGTGGCTTCTCTACGCCTGCGGCGAGGGAGAAGGTGGCGATGGAGTCGGTGCCGCGGACGGCGGCCCAGACGAAGCGCCCGCCGGGCGAGGCGGCGATCGCCGAGGGGTAGGCCCGTACGGCCCCTGAGGGGCCCGCGGAGGCGACCTGAACCTCCCCGACCGGTTCCAGTCGCCCGGAGGCCGCGTTCCACCGGCAGACGGTCAGCTGCGGCTCCAGCTCGTGCAGGACGTAGGCCACCGTGCCGTCCGGGTGGAAGGCGAGGTGGCGGGGGCCGGTCCCCGCCCGCAGGCCGGTCTCGGTGTGCAGGCGGAGCCCACCGGTGGCCGGATCGAGCGCGCAGACCCGTACGGAGTCGGTGCCGAGGTCGACGCTGAGCACCCAGTTGCCGCTCGGGTCGGGCAGCACCTGGTGGGCGTGCGGCCGCTCCTGGCGGTCGGCGTCCGTACCGGAACCGTGGTGCGCGAGGACGGCGGCGGGCCCGCCGGGGCTGCCGTCGGCGGCGAGCGGGAGGCTGCTGACGCTGCCCGAGGTGTAGTTGGCGGTGAGCAATCGGCGCCCGGCCAGGCTGAGATGGGTGGGCCCGGAGCCGCCGACGCCGACGGGCGCGCCGAGGGGTACCAGGCCCCCGGCGGTGGGCGTGAAGGCGGCGACTGCCCCTTGTTCGGTCTCGCTCACCGCGTAGAGCACGCCGGTGTCCCGGGCGAGGGCGAGGTACGAGGGGTCGGCAACGGTGACGCCGGTGGCCGCGACCGGGGTCAGGGCACCCGTGGCCGGGTCCACGGCCGCGGTGGTGACGCCGCGGCCGCCCCCGGAGGTGAACGAGCCGATGTAGGCCCTGTGTCCGCCGTTCCGGTCGGTGCTGTCCGTGCCGCCCACGGGAGGCCCCTCTCGGCTGTCGGATCCGTCCGGAGCCGACGGTAACAGAAGGGTCTAGACCAAGTCCCTCCCCTGGGCCCGTTCCTGCGCGCCGGGGTGGTGGACGTAGGCCGTGCTGCTCGGCCGGTCCTCGTAGGTGCGGTGGAAGACCGGGGTCGCGGAACCGGAGATCGGCGGGACGATCCAGGACCAGTCCGCGCCCACCTCACGGCCCTTGCACTCCTCCCGTGCCAGGTGGGACAGGAAGCGCCGGGACTCGGAGTGGTGGTCGGCGATGGTGACCCCGGCGCGGTCGAAGGAGTGCAGGACCGCCCGGTTGAGCTCGACGAGCGCGCGGTCCTTCCACAGCGAGCGGTCGCTGGAGGTGTCCAGGCCGAGGCGGCGGGCGACGGCGGGCAGGAGGTTGTACCGGTCGGTGTCGGCGAGGTTGCGGGCGCCTATCTCGGTGCCCATGTACCAGCCGTTGAACGGGGCGGCCGGGTAGTGGATGCCGCCGATCTCCAGGCACATGTTGGAGATGGCGGGTACGGCGTGCCAGCGCAGTCCCCAGTCCGCCCAGCCCTCATCGGGGTGGGAGATCGGGACCTCCAGGACGGCGTCCGCGGGGGTGTCGAACCAGCGGGGCTTGTCGTCGACTCCCTGGACCACCAGCGGAAGGAGGTCGAAGGGGGTTCCGGCGCCGCCCTCCCAGCCGAGCCGGAGCAGGGCCTCGGTGAGCGGGGCGTTGCGCGCGTCGCCGACGGTGACGGAGGGGTGGTCCCCGTAGCCGGCGTACCGGACGAGCTGCTCGCTCCAGATCAGCGGCCCGGGCCGGTCCGGGGTGTCCGGGGCGAAGACCGTGATGGTGGGCCGGACGCGGCCGCCGTTGGTCGCCTCGCGCAGGTGCCCGAAGCATTCGGCGGCGATCTCGTCGGCTTCGGTGACCTCCCGGCGGTCACGGACCCGCAGGGAGTTCCAATAGAGCCTGCCTATACAGCGGTTGCTGTTGCGCCATGCCACGCGCGCCCCGTGGACCAGCTCCTCGGGGGTGTGCCGGTAGGTGCCGGTCTCCGCGAGCTCGTCCCGCACGGCGGCGAGCCGGGCGCGCGGATCGCCTGCGCCCTGGTTCTCCCTGTGGAAGAGTCGGATGAACTCCTCGGCCGCTTCCCACACCTGGGCGGTGGTGGAGCACTGTTGAAGAATTTCCATTCCGGGCCGTTACCCCCTGTCCGGACAGATCCACCCTGTACATGCCGGATGCATGTGCAATGAACCCTCACCCGTTGTACCTGCCGCAGGTCAGCGGCGTGCGCCAGGCGCACACGGAACACCCCTCCGAGTGATCTTCGGGGATCGGACTGCGGGCCGACCGGAACGCGGCGTACGATCCGCCACAGTCCGGGAGTTGACTTCGGGCAGCGGGTCAGAGGCAGGGCCGGCTCATGAACAGCGCCTGTTCCCCGGTGGCGGGGGTGCCGCCGTAGAGGGTGGTGTCGAGGCCGCAGAGGACGAACCCCATGCGCCGATAGGCGTGCACCGCCGGGGCGTTGACCGAGCTGACTTCCAACCAGAGGTGGTCGGCGCCGCGTTCGCGGGCGAATCCGTCCGCGCACTCCAGGAGGGCGCGGCCGATGCCACGGCCGCGGTGGCCGGGCGAGACCTCGATGTCCTCGATCGTCAGCCGCCGGTTCCACGCGGCGTAGCCGACGGCGGCGAAGCCGCACACCCGGCCGCCGTCGACGGCCACGTAGGTCCGGGCGTCGCCGGCGGTGTCCGTGCCGCGGCCGATTCCCTGCTCGTCGTGCTCCTCGGGCGGGAACTCCTTGTACAGGGGCGGGTCGGCCGGGACCTCGCGGAGCAGGAATCCGAAGCCGGTGCCGGAGGCGGCCACCTCGAAGACGGTGTCGGTGGTGAAGGAGCCGTCCAGGGCCTCGATGGCTCCCGCGTCCCCGGGGCGGGCGAGGCGGTAGACGATGCCGTCGGCGGAGCCGTGTGCGGTGGTCATGGGATCCACGGTACGCAAAAAATCCCCCGGCGGAATTGACTGCCGAGGGAGGAGAGAGCGTATATTCAATGTTTCATGACTTCGTCGAAAGCGAAGACATAAAAAGCTTACGAGGACACTGTATCGCGGCAGGAGCGCAATTGTCAACCGAGGAATTCCGGAAAGAACAGCAATTCGTCACCGGTCTCTACGCACGCCTCGACCACCTGCGTGACCAGGCCGAAGGTGCCGTTGCAGGGGCATTGCGCGATGTCGGTAACGGCTCTCAGATGCGGCTGGAGCGCGACATCCTGGTAGCCGAGCAGTCCGGTCTGCTCTCCGCCCTGAATGCGGGCGAGACGGGTCTGTGTTTCGGCCGTCTGGAGTTCTCGGACGGCCGTGACCACCACATCGGCCGCATCGGAATCCGCGCGGACGATGCCGAGCGCACGCCGCTGGTCCTGGACTGGCGCGCGGACGTGGCCCGCCCGTTCTACCTCGCCACCGGCCACACCCCCATGGGGCTGCGGCGCCGGCGGCACATCAGCAGCCGCGGGCGGGTGGTCACCGCCCTGCACGACGAGATCCTCGACCTGACCGACGCGGAGCGCACCGGCTTCGAGGGCGCCGACGCGGACGCCGTGCTGCTCGCGGCGCTCGACGCGGCCCGGACCGGCCGGATGCACGACATCGTGCGCACCATCCAGGCCGAGCAGGACCGCGTCATCCGCTCCACGCACCGCGGGGTGCTGGTCGTCGAGGGCGGCCCCGGTACCGGAAAGACGGCGGTGGCGCTGCACCGCGCCGCGTACCTGCTGTACGCCCACCGCGAGCTGCTCGCCAAGCGCGGGGTCCTGATCGTCGGCCCCGGCCCGGCCTTCCTGGGCTACATCGGCGGGGTGCTGCCGGCGCTCGGCGAGACGGGCGTGCTGCTCGCGACGCCGGGCGAGCTCTTCCCCGGGATCCACGCGAAGGGCACCGACCGCCCCGGAGCGGCCGCGGTCAAGGGCCGGGCCTCGATGGCGGAGGTGCTGGCCCGGGTCGTGGCCGACCGGCAGTGCCTGCCGGAGGCCGTCCCTGCGGACAGCGGCGAGGAGTACGACACGGTCCCCGAGCCCGCGCTGGAGATCGACCACGACGACTACGGGACCCTGTTGCTGGACCGCACGATGGCGTACGAGGCACGGGACCGGGCCCGGGCCACCGGGCTGCCGCACAACCAGGCGCGGCCCGCCTTCGCCTTCCGGATCATCGACGCGCTCACGTCCCAGCTCGCCGACCGGCTCGGGGCGGATCCGTACGGCGGCCCGAACCTGCTGGGCGCGGACGACGTCGCCCAGCTGGGCAAGGAGATCGCGATGAGCCCGGCCGTGCACGCCGCGATCGACTCGCTGTGGCCCTCCCTCACGCCCGAGGGGTTGATCACAGACTTCCTGGCGGAGCCCACGCACCTGCCCGCGCACGACGCGGAGCTGATCCGGCGCGAGCCGACGGCGCGCCCGGACTGGACCCCGGCCGACGTGCCGCTGCTGGACGAGGCGGCCGAACTGCTCGGGGAGGACGACAGCGCCCGGCGCGCGGCCGAGGAACGCGAGCGACAGCGGCGGATCGCGTACGCGCAGGGCGTGCTGGACCTGTCGCAGGGTTCCGAGTCGTACGAGTTCGAGGACGAGGAGAACGAGTACCTCGCCGCGCACGACATCATCGACGCCGAGAGGATGGCCGAGCGCCACGAGGAGGCCGACCACCGCAGCGCGGCCGAGCGGGCCGCGGCCGACCGTACGTGGGCCTTCGGGCACGTCATCGTGGACGAGGCGCAGGAGCTCTCGGAGATGGCGTGGCGGCTGCTGATGCGGCGCTGTCCGACCCGCTCCATGACCCTGGTCGGCGATCCGGCACAGACCGCCGACGAGGCGGGCTGCGGCTCGTGGCAGCGCATCCTCGGCCCGTATGTGGGCGAGCGCTGGGAACTGGTCCGACTGGGGGTCAACTACCGCACGCCCGCCGAGATCATGGAGGTGGCGGCGTCCGTACTGCGGGCCCGCGACCCCGGTTTCGAGCCGCCGAGCTCGGTGCGTACCACCGGGGTCCGGCCGTGGGTGCGGGCGGCCGGGAACCTGGCGGAGACGGTCGGGGACGCCGTGCGGCGGGAGCTGCCGCACGAGGGGCGGCTCGCGGTGATCGCGCCGCGGGCGCTGCACGCCTCGCTGGCCGTCGAGCTGCCGGGGGTCCGGGCCGGCGCGGAACCGGATCTGACCCGGCAGGTGGTCCTCCTCGACCCGCGCCAGGCCAAGGGGCTGGAGTTCGACACGGTGATCGTGGTGGAGCCGGCCGGCTTCCAGCCGAGCGACTTGTACGTGGCGCTGACGCGGGCCACCCAGGCCCTCGGCGTGGTGCACACCGAGGGCGGGCTGCCGACGGGGCCGGGCCTGGCGGGGCTGCTCAGGCGCTGATGACCAGCGGCGCCCGGGGGTCGGTGCGCAGCGGGGCGGCGAGCGCGACGAGGGCGTGCTCGATGCCGTGCAGGTGGGCGAGGGCCGGTTCCGCGGGGGCGGGCCGGGCCTGCGTCGTCCGCACGGCGGGCTCCGGGGCGCCCTGCGGGGCGGTCAGCGCCTCGACGGCCGCCTCGACGCGCCAGCAGGCTGCGGCCAGCCGGGCGTCGTGCGAGGCCTGCGGGTCGGCTGCGACGGCGACGAGGCCGCGCACCTCCCGGGCGCATTCGTCGAGCAGCGCCAGGACCTGCCGGGCCCGGGCCTTGCGGGCGCGCAGCGGGCTCAGCGGGTGGACGAGGGGCGCCAGGGCCATGCGTACGCGGCCCAGCAGCAGCTCCAGCTCGGCGGCGTGCGGGGCGGGGTCGGCCTCGGGGTTCCCGGCGAGCCGGTCCAGGGAGGCCGCGGTGGAGGCGCGTACGCAGCGCAGGGCGCGCTGGATCCAGGCGTCGTTGGCGGCGTGGGTGGTCACCGGGAGGATGATCACGACGGCGAGGGCGGCGCCGAGCGCGCCGATGGCGGTCTCCTGGAAGCGCAGGAGCAGCAGCCCGGGGTGCAGGACGCCGAGGAGGCCGTAGAGAAGCCCCGCCATGACGGTGACGAAGAACATCATCCAGGAGTACGAGGGGGCCGCGGTGTAGAAGATCCCGAAGACGCATACGGCGACCAGCGCGGCGGTCGGCGCGGGCGCGCCGTGCAGCGGTACGGCGATCAGCAGCCCGGCGGCGATGCCGGTGACGGTGCCGACGACCCGGCGGAAGCCGCGGACGAGGGTCTCGCCCCGGGAAGCGGTGTTGACGAAGATCCACCAAGCGGTGCCGACGGCCCAGTACCAGCGGTCTTCGGAGAGCGCCTGGCCGATGGCGAGGGCGAAGCCGCAGGCGGCGGTGGCCTGGAAGGCCTGGCGGGTGGTGGGCCGTGCGAGGCCGGTGCCCGGCAGTCCGGGCGGCGCGGCGGCGGGTGGCGTGCGCCGCTCGATGGGCCACAGTGCGAAGCGCACTGTTCCGGCCGCCAGGAGGGCCAGCCCGACGGCGGCGTACAGCTCGGGCAGCTGCCCGGGCCGGGCGTGCAGGAACTGGGTGACGAAGAACATCATGAAGCCGAAGATCCCGAGGGCGTGCCCGCGCGGGCCGAAGCGGCGGGCGTAGACCCCGGCGAACACGACGGCGAGGAAGGCGGCGTCACGGGCGAGGGGCACCCCGTGCAGGGTGGTGGCCAGCGCGAGGACGGGGAATCCGGCGACGGGCAGCATGGCGGTGGTGGCGCGCTGGGCGCGGACGTCGGCGTCGAGCACGGTGAAGAGGGCGAGCAGGGCGGCCAGTCCCCCGGTGATGGACGCGGTCAGGGAGAGACCGCACAGCTCGGCGAGGGCCACGGCGGCGCCGACGCCGATCACTGCGCGAGCCGAGTTCCTGAGCCTGAGACGCCCCGGATCCGGAGCCACGAACATCCTCTTCACGGCGGTGTGCCGCCCCCCTTGCGATGGTGCGCGCCGGCCCGGTGGCCGCCCGGGGGTGGTGGGCGGCGTACGGGCACGGCGAAGGCGCCGCGGTCCGGATCGGCCTCGTTGCCGTCCGGCGCTACGCGGCGCCGAAAGTACATGGATACGACACAGATAAGCACCTGCGGGCCCACTGGCTCAACCCGGCATCGGACCACTGGGCCATTGGCCCAGCGCAGGCCCGTGTTCTCCAGCCAGGAGGGTGCCAACGGACCGGCCCGCCGGGTCAGGCCGGTCGTGACGCGCCGCGGCCGGGCGTAGGGCGCACGTGCGGCGCCTCTCAGGCCGGGGCCTGCCGGTGGGCGTGGTCTCCTCGCCGGTGTCCAGGCCGAGGCGGGCGGCGACGGCCGGCAGCAGGTTGCAGCGGCTCTCGTCGACGAGGCTGCGGGCGCCGACGGCGCGTCGTGGAGGACCAGGGGGCCCGGGCCGCCCGGTCGAGTGTGTTCACGTAGCGGGCGGACACCTCTTTTCAGTACGTACGACCGCTCCGCGACGCCGCGATGCGCCAACGATGTGAAACGACCTGCCGGTGGCTCCGGTGGAGCTCACCTCCCGCCATGCCGATGAGCCTTCGGGCCCGGCCGGGCCATGCTGCCCGCCGTCGGAAACCAGCCGAATCGGGCCGGGGACCGCGTCGGTCCGCGCGGGCCCGCGCACGGGCGCGGAACAGGTGTCCGCCGGGTCCTGACGGCGCGGACGATCGTCCCCTACCACCGGGGCGGCCGGTCGGGAGCGTGGTCCGTTTCAGGTCACGTCCCGCCCGGCCAACACGCGTGGCACGTCCGCATCATGACCTGTTGTCAAGTGCCGTACACAGAGCCGATAGGATCCCGGGCTGTTGTCCAATGATCTTTCGCTTTCGATCGTTTGAGGGTTCTGATGGTTCGAGAGGGATCGTCGCCCGGCAGTCCAGGGCCCACCTCACCCGTCGTATGGGCGTTGCCCGCCCTGTTGACCGCCGCTCTTTCGGCGGTCGCCGTGGCGCTGGTGTCCGCACCGGCCCGCACCCCGGTGGCCTGGGTCGGTGCCGCGGCCTTCGTCGCCGTCGCGCTCTCCTGTGGCGAGGCCGCCCGGCGCGGCAAGGCCGTGACGGCGCTGCGGGCCAGGGTCGCCGCCCAGGACGAGGCGCTGTGGCGGCAGCAGGCCGAGACCGTACGGCTGGCCGACACGCTGCTGCCCGATGTCGTGGCGCGCCTGCGCAAGGGTGAGTTCCCCGAGGATGTACTCACGTCCCTGGAGGACCCGGGCACCTACCAGCCCGGGCTGACACCCGAGTTCAAGGCGGCCCACCACGCGGTGCTGCGCTCCGTGCTCGATGCCGTGGTCGCGGAGGAGGACCTGCGCGACTCCGCGCAGCGGGCCTTCGTGAACATCGCCCGCCGCGTCCAGGCGATCGTCCACCAACAGGCCCAGGAACTGCGGGAGATGGAGGACCGGCACGGCCAGACCCCGGCCGTCTTCGGCGATCTGCTGCGGCTGGACCACGGCACCGCGCTCATCGGCCGGCTCGCCGACTCCATCGCCGTGCTCGGCGGTGCGCGGCCCGGCCGCCAGTGGAGCAAGGCCGTCCCGCTGTACAGCGTGCTGCGCGGCGCCATGTCCCGGATCATCGACTACCAGCGCGTGGAGCTCCACTCCGTCTCCCAGGTAGCCGTCGTCGGCCCCGCGGTGGAGCCGCTCATCCACGCGCTGGCCGAACTGCTCGACAACGCGACCCGCTACTCCCCGCCGCAGACCAAGGTCCATCTGACCGCCGTCGACGTGAACTCGGGCATCGCCATCGAGATCGAGGACGGCGGCCTGAGCATGAGCGAGGAGGCCCGCAAGCGGGCCGAGCGCATGCTGCGCCAGGCGCAGGAGGGCATCGACCTGACCGACCTGGGCGAGACTCCACGGCTGGGGCTCGCCGTGGTCGGCCGGCTCGCGCAGGCGTACGACTTCCGGGTGTCGCTGCGCTCCTCGGCGTACGGCGGCGTACGAGCCGTCCTCGTCATCCCGCAGGACTTGATCACCACCGTCTCGACCGCGACCGGCGTCGCCCACGGCATCGGTACGTCGTCGGGGCCCCGGGCGGCGCTGGAACCGGCCGCCGTTGCGTCACAGCCGCCGCAGCCGGCGCGCCGGGCCACGGGCCCGCGGCACCCGGCGACCGAGGACGAGGTGCCCGCCTTGACCGAGCGCGCACCGAACGGGCTGCCGCAGCGGCGCCGCAAGACCCGCGCGACGGCTCCGGCCGGACCCGCGGCCGTCGAGCGGACCACCGCCGCCGCCCCTGACCGGACCGAAGCACAGCCCGGCATGTGGCTGGCCGCCTTCCAGAGCGGCTTGTCCGGGGACAGCCAGGCCGGCGCAAGCCAGAACACAGCAGACGTCTCGCCGGCCTCGGCGAGCAAGGGGGAACAGCCATGAGTCAGCAGCAGACCAACATGGACTGGATGCTCAAGGACCTGGCCGAGAGCGTTCCGCAGACCCGGCACGTCATCGTGCTCTCCGCCGACGGCCTGCGGATGGCCCAGTACGGCGCGGAGACCGACACGGCCGACCGGCTCGCCGCCGCCTGCGCCGGACTGCAGAGCCTCGCCGGCGCGGTGGCCTCCGAACTCCCGAACAGCAACGGCCGGATGAGGCTCGTCGTGATCGAGATGGACGGCGGGTTCTTCTACCTGATGGCGGCCGGTGCCGGGGCCTATCTCGCGGTGCTGGCCGACGAGGGCGTCGACGCAGGGCTGATGGGCCAGCGCATGCGTGACCTCGTGGCGCGGATCGGAGAGCACCTCAGCAGCCCGCCGCGCAGCGACAGGCAGACCGCGTGAGCGACCCGGGCCACGACTGGGAAGACGGCAGTCCTGAGCGGCTCTACGTCATCACGGGCGGTCGCAGCGGACCGTTAGTGCCCACCGGTCTCGACCTGGTCACGCTGATCGTGGCCAGGTCGGGTCCCAGGCCCGGCATGCAGCCGGAGCACGCGGCCATCATGCGGCTGTGTCAGGCGCCCCTCTCGGTGGCCGAGATCTCCGCGTATCTCGGCCTGCCGGTGAGTGTGGTCACCGTACTGGTCGACGATCTGATCACCGCGGGCCAGGTGCTTTCCCGCGCACCCGTCGCCCGCGCCCAACTCCCCGACCTGGCATTGATTGAGGCAGTGATCGATGGACTTCGAAAGCTCTGAGCGGCCCGCCGGGCCGCGGCGCGAGGACGTACTGCCGGCCACGGCCGCCGCCGCGGTCAAGGTGGTGATCGTGGGCGGCTTCGGGGTCGGCAAGACGACCCTGGTCGGCTCGGTGAGCGAGATCCGGCCCCTGACCACCGAGGAGACGATGACCCAGGCCGGGGTCGGCGTCGACGACACGGCGGGCGTGGAGCGCAAGAGTTCCACCACCGTGGCCATGGACTTCGGCCGGATCAGCATCAATGAGGAGCTGGTGCTGTACCTCTTCGGCACCCCCGGCCAGCAGCGCTTCTGGTTCCTCTGGAACGGCCTGTTCGAGGGCGCCCTGGGGGCGGTGGTCCTGGTCGACACCCGCCGCCTGGAGGTCAGCTTCGACGTGATCGGCCGGCTGGAGGAGCGCGGGGTGCCCTTCGTCGTCGCCGTCAACTCCTTCCCCGACGCGCCCGAGCACCCCGTCGAGGACCTGCGCAGCGCCCTCGACCTGCCCGCATCGGTGCCGCTGGTGCTCTGCGACGCACGGCGGCGCGAGTCCAGCCGTGACGTCCTGATGACGTTGATGCGCTATCTCCACTCCCTCGCCGTGACCCCGGAGGCATCGTGAGCACCAGCCCGTCCGACCCCTTCCCCTCCGTGCCGGCGCCGCCGCCGGGCTGCCCGGCGCACCGGCTCTACGGTCCCGCCGCCGAGGCCGATCCGATGGGGCTGTACGAGAAGCTGCGCGCCGAGCACGGCGCGGTGGCCCCCGTCCTCGTGCAGGGCGACCTGCCGGCCTGGCTGGTGCTCGGCCACCGCGAGAACCTGGACGTGGCGCGTACGCCGTCCCGGTTCTCCCGGGATTCCCGGCGCTGGCGCGACATGCAGGAGGGGAAGGTCCCGGCGGACCACCCGCTGACGCCGGTTGCCGCCTGGCAACCGGTGTGCAACTTCCAGGACGGCGTGGAGCACGAGCGGCTGCGCGGCGCGGTCACCGAGTCGCTGGAGCGGTTCGACCGGCGCGGCATCCGCCGTTACGTGACGCGCTTCGCCAACCAGCTGATCGACGCTTTCGCCCGGTCCGGACGCGCCGATCTGGTCAGGGACTTCGCCGAACCGCTGCCGATGCTGGTGATGACCCAGCTCGTGGGGATGCCGGACTCGTACGGACCGCGCCTCGTCGAGGCGGCCCGCGACATGATCCGCGGTACCGAGACGGCCGTGGCCAGCAACGAGTACGTCACGGACGCCCTCCGGGAGCTCGTCGCGCGCAAGCGGGCGGTCCCCGGCCGGGACTTCACCTCCTGGCTGCTGGAGCACTCCACGTCGCTCTCCGACCCGGAGATCATCGAGCACCTGCGGCTGGTGCTGATCGCGGCCTTCGAGACGACGGCCAACCTGATCGCCAATACGCTGCGCATGGTGCTCACCGACCGCCGCTTCCGTGCGAATCTCTCCGGCGGCCACATGACCCTGCCGGACGCCCTGGAGCAGGTGTTGTGGGACGAGCCGCCGCTCACCACGATCCTGGGCCGCTGGGCGACCGGCGACACGGAGCTCGGCGGCCAGCAGATCAAGGCCGGCGACATGCTGCTGCTCGGCCTCGCCGCGGGCAACGTGGACCCGGAGATCCGCCCCGACCTCTCCGTCCCCGTGCACGGCAACCGCTCACATCTGGCCTTCAGCGGCGGCCCCCACGAGTGCCCCGGCCAGGACATCGGCCGGGCGATCGCGGACACCGGCATCGACGCACTGACCTCGCGGCTGCCCGACATGGAACTGGCGGTGCACGAGGGTGAGCTGCAGTGGGACTCGTCCTTGATGTCGCGCCATCTGGTGGCCCTGCCCGTGACCTTCGCAGCGCGAGCCGCGCCAGCGGCGGCGCCGCCCGTCGCGCCCGTCGCGCCCGCCGCGCCCAGTACGCAGCCGCCCCCGCCGCTCCGCAGGGAGCAGACGGCCCGCCCGTCCTGGTGGGCCCGTCTGCTCGGCCGGGGCTGAGCCCGGCCGCTACCCCCGCCGGCTCTCGTCGAGCTGCTGCCACCACCAGGCCACGGCCGGGATCGGCAGCGGCTCGTGGCTGGGGTCGCTGGGGGTGTCCCGCCAGGTGATGTCGTACGACGCGCCTTCGACCGGGAGTTCGTTCCGGTTGCGGGGGCTGGCGTAGCGCGGTGCGAGGTTCTGCCACTCGATGCAGCCCGACACGTAGTGGCCGAGCGAGTCGAGATAGCGGCGCAGCGGCTCGTCGGCGCCCTCGGCGAGCTTCTCCCGCAGGCGGACGAAGAGGGTCATCGCACGGTCCCGGAGGGCGACGGCCGGGGCCAGCGCCTCCTTCGGGGTGCAGCCGTGGTGCCGGGCGACGACATTGAGCAGGTTCTGCTCCCAGGGGTCCTGGTGGTCCTCCTTGTTGTACGAGTAGAGGTCGTTGTCGCAGGAGACGACGAAGCCCGCGGCGTCGGTGAGGGCCTGGACGGGCGCCGAGTACAGGACGTCGGCCGGGAGGTGGATGCCGTTCGCCGCGTCGCACCAGGTGAGGGTGAAACGGGTGCCGTTGACGGACATCCGCATCGCCGCGAAGTCGTTCAGGGACGGCATGACCCCGCGTTCGGCGTTGGAGGTCTGCCAGCCCGCACCGAACAGCCAGTCCCGGGTGCCTTCGCTGAACCTGCGCAGCTGGAAGGGTGTGAGCATCGCGCGGGTCCGGGACACCAGGTCGTCGAGCGCCTCGGTGAGCGGACCCGACGGCAACAGCCCGGATCCGGGGGCCTCGATGGAGCGGACCAGCCGGGCGCTGTGGTCCGCGATGTCCGCGGTACGGGTGGCGGTGGACCCGGAGTCCTGCCAGTCGTCGACCGCGTTGGCCCAGTAGTTCCACTCGATGAACAACAGCAAGGGTTCCACGTCGCCGTAGGGGATGATCCGGCTGGTGAAGTCGGCGCTGTGGGTGGCCAGGCCCCAGGCCCGCTCCACGGGGTCGGGGTAGAGCCCGTAGGTGTCGATCCACTCGATGGCGCGCGCTTCGAGCTCCGCGGCTTTGGGGTGGATCAGTTTCTCGTTGAACGGGCAGTAGAACGGCGGGAGTTGCCAGCCGATACGGGAGGGCACGCTGCGCTCTGCGTACACCGGAGCCATGATCACTTCCCCCCGAGCCGGAAGAGCAGCAGACGGGTCTCCAGCGCGTGGTCGCGCCAGATACGGAACAGCTTGCCGTGCGTGATGGTCGACTCCTGGAGCCGCTCCCGGCACCAGGCGGAGCGCGTGCCGACGGCGCCCGCCTGCTCGATCCGGTCCAGTTCGGCGGTGTTCCAGGCCATGGACTGCACCCAGAACTCCGCGACCCGGTCGGTGACGTCCTCGTCCTGCTCCAGCTCGAACCCCGCTCTGGCGGCGGTGGTGATGTACTCGGTGAGGGTGCCGAGGCGCGTCTTGTAGTAGCCGTCGATGAAGTCGGTCCACTCGGGACGGCAGATGAAGTGCTCCTGTATCCCGAACCAGCCGCCCGGCTTCAGCGCCTTGGCGACGACCTGGAAGAGCCGCTCGCGGTCCATGTAGCCGGAGCTCTCGTTGGCGTAGGCGGCGTCATATCTTCGCGCGGTGGTGAAGTCGTGGACGTCGGCGAGCAAGGGGGTGACCCGGTCGCCCACCCCGGCCTGGCGCGCGAACTGCGCGATGAGAGGGACGTGTTCCGCCGCGACCGTGAGGCCGGTGACGGACGCGCCGTGCTCCTGCGCCCAGTACAGCGAGCCTCCGCCGACTCCACAGCCGATGTCGAGAAGGCGCGCGGGCGGGGTGGCGTACGCGCCCCACGTCCGCGCGGCGTGCTCGACTATCGCCTCCTGGGACTCGACGATCCTGCGCTTGAGCACGCGCTGGGGGACGGTGGTGTTGGGTGTCGCGCCCGGGGCAAAGAGGCCCATGTGGAAGTGAACTCGCGGTCCCGGCCCGTACTTGTGGAGGATGTCAGCCGTCTTGCGGCTGTAGTAGAGGGGCACTTGACTCTCGTCGAACGCCTGGCCACCAGTGGGGGGCTGGATGACGAGGTTGCTGTCCATCGATTCTCCGGTCCTGCGGTCATGTGGGGATGTTTCTCGGCCGCCCCACTCTGCCCAAGAGCGATCAGTAAAACGCCTCGATCACTTAGGCATTGAGCATAGTCACACTTGAAATGGCCACATTTCCGGCAGAGTTGACCTATCATTGCGCAACGGCCTATGCCCTCGCACCGTTCTCCGTCCCCGTCTCCGTCGGTACGCACAGCACCGGCACCGGCGAGAGGTGCAGGAGCTTGTGCGGGGTGGAGCCCAGCAGGGCGCCGCGGATCGGGCTGTCGCCCCAGGTGCCCACGATGATGACGCGGGCGTCGTGGCGCCGGGCCGCATCGAGCAGCGCCTGCGCGGGTTTCTCGTCGACCACCTCCACCGCCGACGGCACGCCCGCTTCGTCGGCGGCCTCGACCGCGCGGGCGAGAGCGCTGCGGCCCGCCTGGCGGACGGCTTCGCGGTGGGCCCGGTACTCCTCGCCGGCGGCGCCCGGGGCGGCCGCCCCGTAGACCAGGACGAGGGGCTCGCCGAAGGCGGTGGCGACTTCGAGTGCCACGCGCAGCGCCCGTTCCGCACCGGGCGACTCGTCGTAGCCGAGGACGACGGACATCGGGCCTCCTCAGTTCTTCCCGCCGCGGACGCCGCGGACGCCGTGGACGCCGTGGACGAGATCCGGGTCGGCCACCCCGGGCCGCTCCTGCCAGAACGTGTGGTCCCGCAGCCGCCAGTAGCCCATGACGAGGACGCCGGCGACGGCGATGGCGATCCCGATGACGAGCGGCGGACCGAGCCCGAACCACGAGACGCCGCTGGCCGAGTTCTCCGGGTCCGACATGTCGCCGATCGACTCCACCAGCAGCCAGCCGAGCAGTCCCGCGCCGAGGACCGGACCGAGGCCGATGAGGAAGAAGTTGTGCGCGCTCTCCAGCAGGTGGCGGCGGTAGTAGACGGCGCAGGCCAGGCCGGTGAGCGCGTAGTAGAAGGCGATGAGCAGGGAGAGGGCGGTCAACGAGTCCAGGAGGGCGTTCTCGCTGATCTGGTTGACGACGAGGTACCAGCCGATCGCGATGCCCGCCACCCACCACGTGCTCACGTCCGGGGTCCTGAACCGATGGTGGATGTGCGCGAGCGCGGGCGGCAGCGCGTGCCTGCGGGCCATGGACAGGGCGGTGCGGGAGGCGGGGATGATCGTGGTCTGGGTGGAGGCGAGCGCGGAGGTGCAGACCGCGAGCAGCACCATCCAGTCCCAGCCGCCCATGACCTCGTGGGCGAGTACGGCGAAGATGGCCTCCTCCTCCCCCGCGTTCTCGGCGAGGAAGGCGGTGCCGGCGTAGCCGACGACGGCGAAGCCCACGGACAGGTAGGTCACCAGCAGCACGACGGTCGACCAGATGCCGGCCTTGCCGGGTGCGGTGGCGGAGTTCTCGACCTCCTCGGTCAGGTTGACCGCGGACTCCCAGCCCCAGTAGATGAACACGCCGAGCAGCAGCCCGCCGGTCAGCGCGGCGCCGCCGGCGCCGAAGGGGTTGAGCCAGCTGAGGGACGGCTCTATGGAGTCGAGGGTGCTGGTGCCGGCGTAGACGCGGTAGATGGCGACCACCGCGAAGGCCAGGAGGAAGAAGACCTGGGCGAGGATGAGGATGTCCTGGAGGTGGGCCGACAGTTCGGTGCCGATGACGCAGATGGCCGTCATGACCAGGATCACGACGACGGTGAGGGTCTGGCGGATCACGTCGTTGGCGGCCCAGTTGTCGAGCCCGGCGGCGAGCAGGCCGAAGTGGACGGCGACGTCGGCCAGTGAGCCGATGACCAGCACGCCGGTCATCGTGATGGCCCAGCCGCCGAGCCAGCCCGCCCAGGGGCCCATGGCCCGGGTGACCCACGAGAAGGTGGTCCCGCAGTCCTGGTCGACCTTGTTGAGGTAGTAGAAGGCGGCGGCGATCAGCAGCATCGGCACGAAGGAGGCCAGCATCACGCCCGGCGCGTAGATCCCGACCAGCGCAACGATCGGCCCGAGGACGGCGGCGAGGGAGTAGGCGGGCGAGGTGGAGTTCAGGCCGATGACGAGCGCGTCGAGGAAACCGATCGCGTCGGCCTTGAGCCCCGGCTCCGCGTGCCCATTCTCCGGTCCGCCGTTGCCCGTGCCCGTGCCCTTGCCCTTGCCCCTGCCTCCCGTGCCTCCGCCGTTGCCCGTGCCGTTCTCGTTGCCGTCAGGGTTCTCGTTGCCCATGCGCTTGCCGCCCGCACCGTCGTCGGCCATGTACGCATCGTCACCCGCCCCCGGCCGCCGCGCGAGGCGGGATGCCCCCTACGGGCGGGTGTTCCAGCCCGCGATCACCGGGAGCCCGTGCTCCGTGGAGAGGACGCTGACCGTGCCGGTGCGCAGCAGGAACAGCCTGCCGTCCGCGGGTCGCAGGCCGAGATAGCGGGCGGTGAGCACGCGCAGGAAGTGGCCGTGGGCGACGATCACCACGTTCCCGCCGTCCGCGCGCAGCGCCGGGGCGATCCGGGCCAGGGCCCGGTCCGCGCGGGCGCCCACCTGGGCGGCGCTCTCGCCGGGGTGCGCCGCGTCGCCGGGCGGGACGCCATCGGTCCACAGGGACCAGTCGGGTGCGCTCCGCCGGATCTCCGCGGTGGTGACGCCCTCGTAGCCGCCGTAGTCCCACTCGCAGAGGTCGGGGTCGGTGACTCCGCCCGTGAGCCCCGCGAGTTCGGCCGTGGCGACTGCCCTGCGCAGCGGGCTGGTCAGCACCAGCGCCGGTTGCTGGTCGTGGAAGAACGGGGCGAGGGAGACGGCCTCCTCGGCCCCCCGTGCGGTCAGCGGGACGTCGGTGCGCCCGGTGTGACGCCCGCCGGCGCTCCACTCCGTCTCGCCGTGCCTCACCAGCAGCAGGTCGCTCATCCTCCGGACCCTAAGCCCTCCGGCATGTCGGCGCCGGGGGACCGGGGCGGGCGTGTCACTGTCGGGCCCCATGAACGTGGGTGCGCACCCGGTGCGTCCGTCCCCGACCGTGCTGATGATCGTCCTGACAGCGGTCACGGGGCTGATCGAGGCGGTGAGCCTGCTCGCCCTCGGGCCGGTGTTCACGGCGATACAGACGGGCAACGTGCTCTTCCTGGCGTTCGGGCTCGCGCGGGAGGGGAACCTGCCGGCGCTGTCGGCCGCTGCCTCGCTGGCCGCGTTCGCCCGGGGCCGTGTGCGGGGCGCGGATGGAGTCGGCCGCGGAGGCCCGGGGGAGGCGCTGGGTCGGACTCGGCCTGTACGTGGAGGCCGCGCTGCTCCTGACCGGTGCGGCCACCGGATGGGGTGTGGCGCCCCGGTTCGGGCATCCGACCGCCCAGCATCTGGCGGTGACCGGGATGCTGGCGGCGGCGATGGGCATCCGCACGGTGACGAGCATGCGGGTGAACGTGCCCGGGGTGCCGACGACCCTGGTCACCCGGTCCATCACCGCGCTGATCGGCAGCTCGGCACTGGGGCGGGACAGCGCCTTCGGGTACGGGACGGGGGCCTGGGTGCCCCGGGCCGTGGCGGTGCTGGCGATGTTCCTGGGCGGGCTGACCGGGGCCCTGCTGATCCGGGCGGGGTGGACGGTGGGCGCGCTGCTGCTGCCTGCCGCGGCGGTGGTCCTCGCAGTGGCCCTGGGCTACAGGGCCCTGCCGCTGCCGCACACCCACCAAGTCTGAGAAGCCGGGTCGATTCGATGCGGAAACGATGCGACTTTCCCGCCGGGGCCGCGACGACGAGGCTCGAAGCATGGACGACAAGGGGCCGCAGGGCCTCGACGAACGCGTCGCGGCCGGATTCGTGGCCGGCGACGACGGCTGCGTGGAGGCGGTCTACCAGCGCTGGCGGCCCCTGGTCCACGCCCTCGCCAGGCGTGCGCTGGGCGACGAGCGGGAGGCCGAGGACGTGACCCAGCAGGTCTTCCTCGCCGCCTGGCACGGTCGGCGCGGCTACCGGCCGGGACCCGGCGGACTGGGGGCCTGGCTCACCGGGATCACCCGGCACAAGGTGTCCGACGCCTTGCGGGCACGGACCCGGCGGGCCAAGGCGGCTGCCGCCGTACGCGCCTGCCGCGACCTCGCGCCGCACCCCGTCGCGGCGGCCCGGCCGGAGCTGGAGCCCGAGGCGGCGGTGGACCGGGTGCTGGTCCTCGGGGAGCTGGCCCGGCTGCCCCCGGCGCAGCAGCGGGTGGTCCGCCTCGCTTTCTACGGGGACCTGACGCAGTCGCAGATCGCGGACCGGACCGGACTGCCGCTGGGCACCGTCAAGAGCCACATGCGGCGGGCCCTGCACGGCCTGCGGCGGTCTCTGGAGCCGCGCCCGCTGCCGGCACCGCGATGACCTGCAGGGCCGAGCGCAGGCCGAACAGCCGCGCGGTGCGCGGGTCGGGGGCGCCCGCGCCCCAGCCGGGTCCCGCGAGCAGCAGCGCCGAGTGCAGGCGGGCGCCGCGCAGACCCCACTCGACACCGGCCACCGAACGGGCCAGGGCGGGATCCGCGGTCGTCCTGGACTGCGACCACAGCACGACGGCCCGCGGGCCGGTCCGCCGTACGGCGTCACGCAGGGCGTCGGCGGGCAGGTCGGCCCCGAACATCCTTACCGGGAGCCCGCGTTCGCCGAGGGCGGCGGCCAGGGCCTCGATCGGCAGGCTGTGCTGCTCCCCGGGCACGCACGCGAGGAGCACCGGCGGGACGGCCGGATGCGGCGGCGCCGGGGCCGGCCGGATCCGGCGCAACGCCGAGGAGACGTGCCAGGAGAGCAGGTGCTCCACCTCCACGTAACGCTCCCCCGCCGCAGCCCATTTGCGGCCCACCGCGTGCAGGGTCGGCACGATGACCTCTTCCCACGCGGTGACGAGGCCGTGTTCGGCGAGGGCCGTGGCCAGCAGTTCCTCCACGGACGGCGCGTCCAGTCGTACGGCGGCCCGTGCGAGCCCTCTGCACTCCGGACGGACCTTCCCCAGGGGAAGGGAGTCGGGCCTTCCCGCGACCGGCCCGGGGCGGGCGCCGGCCCGGGTGGCCGGGGTATCGTCCCGTGCGGCCCGGGCCGCCTCGGCCGGAGGCACGCCCTGCGCGGTGAGCCGGCACATCAGTTCCAGGCGGGCGATGTCCTGCGGGGTCCAGCGGCGGTGCCGGCCGTCCTCGCGGTGGGCCGGACCGATCACGTACCGGCGCTCCCAGGAGCGCAGGGTGGTCGGTGAGACCCCGAGGCGCCGGGCCACGGCTCCCGTGCTCAGCGCGGCGGCCGGGAGGTCCTGCGGGGGTTCGGGCTGCGGCACGGGCTCCACCCGCTCACGATACGACGGGCCGCTCGCGCGAGCGCTCACCCGGTACCCCGCCCCCTCCGGAAGCGGTCGAGCCCGTCGGCGAGCTCCACCAGCCGTTCCGGGTAGTCGAACCGCGCCCGCTCCAGGGGCGGCAGCCGCCACGGCTCGTGCACCTGCGGGGCGGGGAGCCCGGCGAGCTCCGGCACCCAGCGGTGGACGTACCGGCCCTGCGGGTCGTACCGCAGGCCCTGCCGGACGGGGTTGAGCACCCGGTTGGGGCGCGTGTCGGTGCCCGTGCCGGCGACCCACTGCCAGTTGAGCTGGTTGTTGGCGAGGTCCCCGTCGACCAGGAGGTCGAGGAAATGGCGGGCGCCGGTCCGCCAGTCGACGTAGAGGGTCTTGGCCAGGAAGCTCGCGGTGAGCAGCCGGCCGCGGTTGTGCATCCAGCCCTCGTGGCGCAGCTGGCGCATCGCGGCGTCCACCACCGGGTAGCCGGTGCGGCCCTCCTTCCAGGCCTCTGTCTCCTCCTCGGCGGCGGGGCCGGTGCGCCACCGGTCCTGCCGGGCGCGGTAGTCCTCGGCGGCCGTCTCGGGGCGGGCGGCGAGCACCTGGTGGTGGAAGTCGCGCCAGCACAGCTGGCGGACGAACGCCTCGGCGCCCGGGCCGCCGGCGGCCCGTGCGCGCTGGACCGCCTCGGCGGCCGAGAGGGTGCCGAAGTGCAGGTGCGGGGAGAGCCGGGAGGTGGCGTCGCCGGCCAGGTCGTCGTGAGCGTCCTCGTAGCGGGTGATGCCGGAGCGCAGCCAGTTCGCCAGGAGCCGGCGCGCCTCGGTCTCGCCGCCCTTGGCGAGGGCCGGGGAGACCCCGGTGACGGCGCCGCGCACGGGCAGCGGCTCGGAGCCGATGCCCTCGGGGAGCAGAACGGTGCGGGGG
Source organism: Streptomyces sp. NPDC048269 (assembly GCF_040652395.1). NCBI lineage: Bacteria > Bacillati > Actinomycetota > Actinomycetes > Kitasatosporales > Streptomycetaceae > Streptomyces > Streptomyces sp. NPDC048269. The sequence goes on along the minus strand of NZ_JBEZLW010000015.1, from coordinate 47,021 downwards.
GCCGCGGTGACGGCCCGCGGCGGCAGCTCGGCCCAGCGGCGGAAGTAGGGCGTGAAGACGGCGAAGTGGTCGGATCCGGCGGGCGTGACGGCCCCGGGCGCGACCGCGGTGACGACCATGTCGTGCACGTGGAGCCGGCGGCCTTCTGCTTCGAGGGCGGTGCGCAGCCGCTCCTCGCGGGCGCGCGCGTAGGCGCTGACCCCGGCTGCGAGGTGGACCTCGTCGGCATCGGTCTCGCTCGCCAGGGCGCAGACCTGCGCGACGGGGTCGCCGGAACGGATCACGAGGCGGCCCCCGCGCTCGCGCAGTCCGGCGTCCAGGTCGGCGAGGCAGTCGGCGAGGAAGGCCTGCCGGTTGGGCGGAGCGAATCCGGCGGCAGCGACGGCTCGGTCCCGGACGAAGAGCGGGACCACCCGGTCGCACGAGGAGAGGGCCGCGCGCAGCGGCGGATGGTCGTGCAGGCGCAGGTCGGAGGTGTACAGGACCACCGCGACGTTCATGGTTCTCGCTCCGCGTCAGGCTGGGGAGGACGGCTGTCGTGCGGTACTTCGGCCACCGGGGCCGCAGCGGATGCGGGGGCTTGGGCGAGGTCCGGCTCCAGGCGCTCGGCGGCGCGGGCGATGTTGCGGGCCATCCCGCCGAAGACCAGGGCGTGGAAGGGGGACACGCTCCACCAGTACAGGTGGCCGAGCAGTCCGCGCGGGTGGAAAAGCGCCCGCTGCCGGTACCTCGCGCGCCCGGGCTCGGGGCAGGGGTCCGCGTACATCTCCAGCCAGGCCAGGCCCGGCAGCCGCATCTCGGCGCGCAGGCGCAGCAGGCGGCCCGGTTCGATCTCCTCCACCCGCCAGAAGTCGAGGGAGTCGCCCACCCGCAGCCGGGTGGCGTCGCGCCGGCCGCGGCGGATGCCGACTCCGCCGACGAGCCGGTCGAGCCAGCCCCGTACGGACCAGGCCAGCGGGAAGGAGTACCAGCCGTTCTCGCCGCCGATGCCCTCCACCACGCGCCACAGCGCGCCGGGCGGGGCCTGGACGTCCCTCTCCCGCCGGTCGGTGTAGAGGCTGCCGCCCGCCCAGTCGGGGTCCGTGGGCAGCGGGTCGCTGGGGGCGCCCGGCACGGAGGCGGAGGACCAGCGGGTTGTCACCCGGGCCTCCCGCACCCGCCGCAGGGCCAGCGAGAGGGCGCGGTCGAACCCGACCGGTGAGCCGGGCGGGTCGGGGACGTACCGGGCGATGTCGTGCTCCGCGCAGACCACCTCGTGGCGCAGGGATTCGGCGAGCGGCCGGGCCAGCGCCCGTGGCACGGGGGTGACGAGGCCGATCCAGAGGCTGGACAGCCCGGGAGTGAGCATCGGGACGCGCAGGATGAGCCGGTGGGGCAGCTCGGCCACCTCGGCGTAGCGTCGCATCATCTCCTCGTACGTGACCACGTCGGGGCCGCCTATGTCGAAGGCCCGGTTCACCTCGGGCGGCATGTCGGCGCTGCCGACGAGGTAGCGCAGGACGTCGCGGACGGCGATGGGCTGGCAGCGGGTGCCGACCCAGCTGGGAGTCACCATGACGGGCAGCCGCTCGGTGAGGTAGCGCAGCATCTCGAAGGAGGCCGAGCCCGAGCCGATGATGACGGCGGCGCGCAGGACGGTGGCGGGCACGGGGCCTGCGAGGAGGATCTCGCCGACCTCCGCGCGGGAGCGCAGGTGCGGGGAGAGCGAGTCGACGGGGATGCCGGCGGGGGTCAGCCCGCCGAGGTAGACGATGCGGCGGACCCCGGCGGCGTGCGCCTGCTCGGCGAAGATCCGGGCGGCGGCGCGGTCGCGCTCCTCGAATCCGGAGCCACCGCCGAGGGCGTGCACGAGGTAGTAGGCGACGTCGATGCCGCGCATGGCCCCGGCCACGGATCGCGGGTCGGTGGCGTCGCCGCGGACGGTCTCGGCGCGTCCGGCCCAGGGGTGGTCGCGGAGTTTCTCCGGGGAGCGGGCCAGGCAGCGGACGTGGTGTCCGGCGTCGAGGAGCTCGGGCACCAGCCGGCCGCCGATGTAGCCGGTGGCGCCGGTGACCAGGCAGTTCAGACCTGTCATGGCTCTCTCCGCTCCGTGTGGGCTGCTGTTGGTCACGTACGGGATTCCGCCGCGGCCGTGCGATCGGATGCGGCCGCGCTGCGCACCTCCACCCGATCACACATCCGGCGCTCCGTCCGGCTGGGCGGGCCGGGCGGGCGGGCGGGCGGCACGATCCGGGTGAACCGGGCCATTGGTACAGTCGCGGCATGGCGGTGGACGAGCTCGACACCAGAATCCTGCGCCTGCTGATCGAGCAGCCGCGCACCAGCGTCCGCGAGTACGCCCGGCTCCTCGGGGTCGCGCGCGGCACGCTCCAGGCCCGCCTGGACCGGCTGGAGCGCACCGGGGTGATCACCGGGACGGGGCCGGTCCTCTCCCCCGCCGCGCTGGGGCATCCGGTGCTGGCGTTCGTGCACATCGAGGTGACCCAGGGGCACCTGGATGACGTGGGTGACGCGCTGGCCGCCGTGCCCGAGATCATCGAGGCCTTCTCGATCACCGGTGGCGGCGACCTGCTGACGCGTGTGGCGGCCCGGGACAACGCGCACCTGGAGGACGTGATCCAGCGGCTGATCCAACTTCCGGGTGTGGTCCGCACGCGGACGGAGGTGGCGCTGCGCGAGCGGGTACCGCACCGGCTGCTGCCGCTGGTCGAGTCCGTGGGACGGGCTGCTCGCAAATCCTGACAGGATGGCCGTGGCAGGACATGACTCGTAGGACGGGCACAACGGATGATTTCCGTCATATTCGATCTCGACGGCACCCTCGTGGACAGTGAGCCGAACTACTACGAGTCGGGGCGCCGCACCCTTCAGCGGCACGGGGTTCCCGATTTCACGTGGGAGCAGCACTCCCGGTTCATCGGCATCGGCACCCTGGAGACGCTGGAGATCCTGAAGGACCGGTACGGGATCCGGGCGCCGGTGGAGCAGCTGCTCGCCGAGCAGAACGCCTCCTACCTGGAACTGGCCCGCGCCGGGACCGAGGCCTTCCCCGAGATGCGGAAGTTCGTGGAGCGGCTGCACGCCGACGGCGTGCCGCTGGCGGTGGCCTCCGGCTCCTCGCGCGAGGCGATCGACGCGGTGCTGGCCGGCACCGGCCTGGACGCCCTGCTGACGACGGTGGTCTCCGCCGAGGAGGTGGCGCACGGCAAGCCCGCCCCGGACGTGTTCCTGGAGGCGGCCCGCCGGCTGGGCGCCCGGCCGGCCGACTGCGTGGTCGTCGAGGACGCGGCGCCGGGCGCGCTGGCCGCCCGTGCCGCGGGCATGGCCTGCGTGGCGATCCCGTACGTGACGGACACCGCGCACGATCCGGCCTTCACGGCCGCCGGGCTCCTCTTCGCGGGTGGGCAGTGGGAGTTCACGGCCGACGTCGCGTACGACTGGCTGACCGCGCGCCGCGGCGCCTGACGGACCGGCCGCTCGAACGGGGCGGCCCGACAGCCCCCTGGTGCCCGCCGGCGCGGCTGTCACCCGCGGTCCGTCGGCCCCCCTGGTGCCCCGCCGGCGCGGCTGTCACCATGCCTGCGTGACCTCGACCCTGCGCCCGGCCACCCGGACCGGCGGGCCGCGCCCCTGGCCCCTGCTCGGGAACCTGCCCGCCTTCGCCCGTGACCCGCTGGCCTTCTTCGAGTCCCTGCGCGACGAGTACGGCGACTGGGTGCCCTGGGCGCTCGGCCCGCGGCGCAACGTGTTCGTCTCGCGGCCCGAGCACGCCGGGGAGCTGCTCGGTGCCGTGGAGGGCACCTTCACGCCGATGGAACTGGGCTGGGCCTTCCACCAGTTGCTCGGCGAGGGGGTCGTCGTCGCCACCGGTGACGACTGGCGGCGCAAGCGGGCGCTGGTCCAGCCCGCGGTGCGGCCGCGCCAGGTGCGCTCGTACGCCGCCACGATGGTGGAGTGCGCGGACGCGCTGGCCGGCGGCTGGCGCGAGGGCGAACGGATCGACGTGCACCGCGAGATGGCCGGACTCACCCAGCGGATCGCGGTGCGCACGCTCTTCGGGAGTGACGCCGCGGGCCGGCAGGCACCCATCAGCGAGGCCATGGCCACGGCCCAACGGGAGCTGGGGGCCGAGTTCCGGGGGCTCACGCTGTTCCTCCCGCCATGGGTGCGGACGCCCGGGCGGCGCCGGATGCGGGAGGCGGTGGCGGTCCTCGACCGGGAGATCGCGCACGTCATAGCCGAACACGAGGCGGGCACGGCGGCCGGGGCCGAGCGGGACGACCTGCTGAGCCGGCTGCTCGCCGCCCGCGACGAGCACGGCGCCCCGCTCTCGCGCAAAGAACTCCGGGACGAGTCGATCACCCTTTACATCGGCGGCCACGAGACCACCTCGACCACCCTGACCTGGACCTGGCAGCTGCTGTCGGGGGCGCCCGAGGCGCGGGCCCGGCTGACCGAGGAGCTGGACCGGGTGCTCGGCGGGCGGCTGCCGACGTACGAGGACTACGACCGGCTGCCCTGGACCCGGCAGGTGGTCAAGGAGGCGCTGCGGATCTATCCGCCGATCTGGCTGATCTCCGCGGTGGCCACGCAGGGTGCGAGCATCGGCGGGCGGCCGGTTCCCGCGGGGACCGCGGTGTGGACCAGCCCGTGGTCGATGCACCGCGACGAGCGGTGGTTCCCGGATCCGGAGAACTTCCGCCCCGAGCGGTGGGACGCGGAGGCCCCTCATCCGGTGCCGGAACACGCCTGGTTCCCCTTCGGCGGCGGCCCGCGGGCGTGCCTGGGCGCCCGGTTCGCCCTGGTGGAGGCCGCGCTCGTACTGGCGGTGCTCGCACAACGGTTCCACCTGGACAGCGGGAGCGGGCGGGCCGCGGTGTTCCCGGGGCTCACCCTGCAGCCCGCCGGGCCGGTCCTGGCCACGCTTCGTACGCCTGCGCGCGGCGTGCCCGCGCCGTAGCCGGCCCGTCGGGAAGATCCCGCCGATCGCGCGAGTTAGTAGAACCGTGAACGATATGACGCGGAACGCTGACGCGGGCGTGGGTGTGGGCGCGGATGTGGACGTGGTGGTCGTCGGCGCCGGGCAGGCGGGCCTGTCCAGCGCCTATCACCTCGCCCGGGCCGGCATCGACCACGTGGTCCTGGACCACGCGCCGCGTCCGGGCGGGGCCTGGCAGTTCCGCTGGCCCTCGCTCACCTACGGCAGGGTCCACGGGATGCACGCCCTGCCCGGCATGGAACTGTCCGGCGCCGACCCGCTGCGCCCTTCGTCCGAGGTGATAGGGGAGTACTTCGCCGCCTACGAGGACCGTTTCGGCCTGCGCGTACGACGGCCCGTGGACGTGTCGGCCGTGCGCGAGGGGGACGGCGGGCGGTTGCGGGTCGAGACCTCGGCGGGCGTGTGGTCGGCGCGGGCCCTGATCAACGCCACGGGGACCTGGGACCGGCCGTTCTGGCCGCGCTACCCGGGTCAGGAGACCTTCCGCGGCCGGCAGCTGCACACCGCGAACTACCCGGGGCCGCAGGAGTTCACCGGCGCCCGGGTGATCGTGGTGGGCGGCGGCACCTCGGCGGTGCAGCACCTGCTGGAGATATCCGAGGTGGCCGCGGAGACCACCTGGGTGACGCGGCGGCCCCCGGTCTTCCGCGACGGGAGCTTCGGCGAGGCCGAGGGCCGGGCGGCGGTGGCTCTGGTGGACGAGCGGGTGCGCCGGGGGCTGCCCCCGCAGAGCGTGGTCAGCGTGACGGGGCTCCCGCTGAACGAGGCGGTCCGGGCCGGACTGGACTCGGGGGTGCTCGACCGCCGGCCCGTGTTCGACGGCATCACCCCCACGGGCGCCGCCTGGGCGGACGGGAGCCGGGTGGACGCGGACGTCATCCTGTGGGCCACCGGATTCCGCGCGGCCGTCGACCACCTGGCCCCGCTGCGCCTTCGGGAGCCGGGCGGAGGCATCCGGGTCGAAGGCACCAGGGCCGTGCGCGACGAACGGGTCCACCTGGTCGGCTACGGCCCGTCGGCGTCGACCATCGGCGCCAACCGCGCGGGCGGGGCGGCGGTCCGCGAGATCCGCCGCCTGCTGGCCCGCGAACGGGTGGGCGCGCCCACGGCCTGACGGGTCAGTGGGCCCTTCAGGCCGCCCCCGGCGCCTCGATGCGGAACTCCCGGTCCGGGGTGCCGGCCGCGCACGCCTCCGGGGTGGCGTACACGTAGCCCATCCCGTCGCGCACGCGCAGGACGCGCCCACTTCGCTGCGGCTTTCGGTTTTGCTCTCCACGGCCACTTCACGGCTGGGCCCCCCTCGGTCACACGTCCGGCAGGCCGCCGATCGTAGGGCCGATCCCGCGCGGCGCCCCTCATTTCCCGGGGGCAGCCCCCTGACCTGCGCGGGAGCCCGTGTGGGCGCGGATCCGGTTGAACTCCGCCACGTGCTTCTTGTGGTCCTCGTACGTCGCCGAGAAACGGGTGTCCCCCGGCTTGACGGTGACGAAGAACAGCCAGTCGCCGGGCGTCGGCGCGACCGCGGCCGCCATGGCCGCCAGCCCCGGGCTGTCGATCGGCGTGGGTGGCAGTCCCTGGCGTTCGTACGTGTTGAAGGGGCTGTCGAGGCGGGTCTCGCTCAGCTTGGTGTCCACGGTGCTGCGGTTCAGGGCGTAGTTGATGGTGGAGTCCATCTGCAGCGGCATCGACTTCGCCAGCCGGTTGTGCACGACCCGTGCGACCTTGCCCATGTCGGCGCGGTTCTCCGCCTCCGCCTCGATGAGGCTGGCCAGGGTGACCGTCTGGTACGGGGTCATGCCGTGGGCCTTGCCGCCGTCGGCGACCGCCTTGGTAGCGAGCTTCTCGTTCGCCGTCCGCACCATGTACGCGAGGAGCGTGGCCGGGGTGGACTTCGAGGTCACCGGGTAGGTGGCCGGGAAGAGGTAGCCCTCGGGGTTCCCCTTCGCCTCGGCGGGAAGTGCCAGTCCTGCCGTGGACACGGCAGCCTTGGCCGAACCGGCCGGGAGCCGCAGCTCGCGGTCGATCGCCGCGTACACCTGTGGTGCCCGCCAGCCCTCGGGGATCACCAACTGACGTGGCTTCTCGGGCTCTTCACCGCCCCGCAGCAGCGGGACCAGGACCGCCGCCCCGATCGCGATCAGCGTGCCGAGGAAGAGCAGCGCCAGCCGGCCCCGGCGGGTGAGCCGGGATCGGCGCTGTGGTGGCCGGTACTCATGACGCATGCGGGAACGTTAACCCGCAGATCGCCACATTCCCGGCATCCAGCCCGTGCGCCAGTCATACGGTCACACATTCACCGGAGCCAGTTCGGAGTCCTGCACCGAGTCCGGCGGCTGCGCCGCGTCCCGGTCGCGGCGGACCAGGGCCGCATACCGACCATCGGCCTTCAGCAGTTCTTCGTGGGTACCGCGCTCGGCTATCCGGCCCCCGTCCAGGACCACGATCTGGTCGGCATCGCGGACGGTGGAGAGGCGGTGCGCGATGGTGATGGTGGTGCGGCCCTGGGACAGGTTGTCGATGGCCCGCTGGACGGCGTGCTCGGTGCGTGTGTCGAGGGCGCTGGTGGCCTCGTCCAGGATCAGCACCGGCGGGTCCCGCAGGATGGTGCGGGCGATGGCGAGCCGTTGCTTCTCGCCGCCGGAGAAACGGTAGCCGCGCTCGCCGACGAGGGTCTCGTACCCGTCGGGCAGGGACTCGATGTGATCGTGGATCTGGGCCGCGCGGGCCGCTTCGGCGATCTCCTCGTCCGTCGCGTCCGGCTTGGCGAAGCGCAGATTGTCCGCGACCGAGGCGTGGAAGAGGTAGGTCTCCTGGGAGACCACGCCTATGGAGCGGGCCAGCGAGTCGAAGTCGAGGTCGCGCACGTCCACCCCGTCGAGGGCGACCCGTCCGCCGGTGACGTCGTAGAGCCGGGGCACCAGGTAGCTGAGCGTGCTCTTGCCGGAGCCGGTCGGACCGACCACGGCGAGGGAACCGCCGGCCGGGACGGTGATGTCGATCCCCGCGAGGGTCGGGCCGCTCTTGAGGTCGTACGCGAAGTGCACGTCCTCCAGCCGGATCTCGCCCTTGGCCCGGTCCAGGCGCACCGCGCCCTCGCGCTCGGTGATGTCCACCGGCAGGTCGAGGTACTCGAAGATGCGGGCGAAGAGCGCGAGCGAGGTCTGGATCTGCACACCGGTCGACAGCAGGCTCACGGCGGGCCGGAACAGGCCCTGCTGGAGGGTGACGAAGGCGACGAGGGTGCCGACGGAGAGCGAGGGGGCGCCGGTCTGGAGGGCTATGCCCGCGGCCCAGTAGATGAGCGCGGGCATGGCGGCCATGACGATGCCGATGGTGGACATCCGCCAGCGCCCGGCCATGCTCGAGCGCACTTCGAGGCCGACGAGCTTCTCGGACTCCTCGGAGAACGCCGAGGTGAGGGACTCGGAGCGACCCATGGTGCGGCCCAGCAGGATGCCGCTCACCGACAGTGACTCGGTCACGGTCGCGGCCATGGCGGCCATCTGCTTCTGCCGCTGGGTGGTGATCTTCTTGCGCTCGCGGCCCACCCGCCGGCTGATCCACACGAAGACGGGCAGCAGGAACAGCGACACCAGGGTGAGCCGCCAGTCGAGCGCGAGCATGGCGACGACGGAGGCTATGACGGCCGTGAGGTTGGAGACGAGCGAGGTCGCGGTGGAGGTGACGGTGGCCTGCATGCCGCCGATGTCGTTGGCTATGCGGGACTGCACCTCACCGGTGCGGGTCCGGGTGAAGAAGGCCAGCGGCATCCGCTGCAGCTGGGCGTAGACGGCGGTGCGCAAGTCGTGCATGACGCGCTGGCCGACCGTGGTGGAGATCAGGGTCTGGAGCACGCCGAAGACGCTGGTGACGACGGCGGTGAGGATCATGCCGAGCGCGAGCAGGCTGAGCAGCCCGGTACGGCCCTGCGGAATCGCGACGTCCAGGATCTCCTTCAGCAGGAACGGCGAGGCGACGCCCACCAGCGAGGAGGCGCCGACGAGCAGGCCGACGACGGCGAGCCGGCCGCGGTAGGGCCGGAAGAGGCCCACGATGCGGCGCAGCTCGCGCGGCTGCTCCGCCGGGGCCGGGCGATTGGGGTCCAGAGGATCTTTGGATGGGGTCCACTTCGGTTCGTCGCGCATGGGCACCCTCTCGGGGGTCGGAAGTCAAGACCATTGGAGCATAGGTCATTGTTACCTATGCTCACAATGAATGTGGTCCTGATATTGTTCCCGGCATGAGCTCCGCCTCCGCCTCCGCCTCCGCCTCCGACACCGACCGCCTCCTCGCCGAACAGCTGCTGCGCCTGACGCGCAGGCTCCACCGGATCCAGAAGCGCCACATGGAACCGCTCGGTATCACTCCCGCCCAGAGTCGGCTGCTGCGCCTCGTCTCGCATTACGAGGGCGACCAGGCCCCCCGAATGGCGGATCTCGCCGCCCGCCTGGAGGTCGTCCCCCGCGCCGTGACCACCCTCGTGGACGGCCTGGAGGCGGCCGGCTGCGTGCGCCGCGCACCCGACCCCGCGAACCGCCGCGTCATAAGGATCGAGCTCACCGACACCGGACGCGCCACGCTGCGTCGTCTGCGCAACGCGCGGACCGACGCGGCGGAGGAGATCCTGGCTCCATTGACCGCCGAACAGCGCGAGGTGCTCGGCGGACTGCTGAACGCCCTGTCGGACGCCCCGGCGGAGCGCCACTGCTGACGGGGCCACGCGTGGCCCGCGACGAGGCGAGGGGTCGGCCATGCCACTGCTGGAACCGAAGCCCGGAGCCCTGCGCCCGCGCGGCACCAGCGGTCCCGCTCCCGACCGGGTGCCCGAGCACCGGGCCGCCGGCACCCCGGAACCACTGCGCACCGAGCTGGCCGAGCTGCTCGGCGCCGAGAAGGTGCTGTGGAAGGTCTCCGACCTGGTCCGCTACGCCACCGACGCGTCGCCCTACCGCTTCGTCCCCCAGGTCGTGGTGATCGCCGAGGACATCGACGACGTCTCCGCGGTGCTCTCGTACGCGCACGGCCGGCAGCGCGAGGTCGTCTTCCGCGCCGCCGGCACCTCGCTCAACGGTCAGGCCCAGGGCGAGGACATCCTCGTCGACGTACGCCGCCACTGGACCGGCGTCGAGGTGCTGGCCGGTGGCAGGCGAGCCCGGATCCAGCCCGGCACCACCGTCTTCCGGGCCAACGCCGCCCTCGCCCGGCACGGCCGCGTACTCGGCCCCGACCCGGCCAGTGCCCTCGCCTGCACGCTCGGCGGAGTCGTCGCCAACAACGCCTCCGGCATGATGGCGGGCACCACGAGGAACTCGTACCGCATGCTCTCCTCCCTCACCCTCGTGCTCCCGGGCGGCACCGTGGTGGACACGGCGGACCCGCTGGCCGACGAGGAGCTGGCACGCGCCGAACCTGCCCTGTGCCAGGGGCTGATGCAGATCAAGGCGGAGATCGAGGCCGACCCCGCGCTGGTCGCCCGGATCCGCGCCAAGTACGAGATCAAGAACACCACCGGCTACCGGCTCGACGCCTATCTGGACGGCAACACCCCCGTCGAGATCCTGCGCGGTCTGACGGTCGGATCGGAGGGCACCCTCGGCTTCATCGCCGAGGTCGTCTTCGACACCCTCCCCCTGGACCGCGAACTCTGCTCCGCCCTGCTGTTCTTCCCCTCGCTGCCGGCCGCGGCCGCGGCCGTGCCGCTCTTCAACGAGGCCGGCGCCCTCGCGGTCGAGCTGATGGACGGCAACACCCTGCGCGCCTCGGTCAGCGTCGCGGGCGTCCCCGCCGACTGGGCGGACCTGCCCAAGGACACCACCGCCCTGCTGGTGGAGTTCCGCGCACCGGACGAGGCCGGCCGCGACGCCTGCGAACGCCGCGCCACGCGGCTGCTCGCCGGGCTCGACCTCGTGGCTCCGGTGGCCTCGGTCACGAACGCCTTCACCCGGGACCCCCGGACCATCGGCGGCTACTGGACGGCGCGCAGGGCCTTCGTCACCGCCGTCGGCGGCGCCCGCGCCGCCGGCACCACGCTGATCACCGAGGACTTCGCGGTACCGCCGTCCCGGCTGGCCGAGGCCTGCGAGGCGCTCCTCGAACTCCAGGCGGAGCACGGCTTCGACGCGGCCGTCGCCGGTCACGCGGCCCACGGCAACCTGCACTTCCTGCTCGCCTTCGACGCCGCCGACCCGGCGGACGTCGAGCGGTACGCGGCCTTCATGGACGCCTTCTGCCGGCTCACCGTGGAACGGTTCGACGGTTCCCTGAAAGCCGAGCACTCCACCGGACGCAACATGGCGCCCTTCCTGGAACTGGAATGGGGCGCCGGGGCCACCGAGCTGATGTGGCGCACCAAACGCCTCGTCGACCCGGAGGGGGTGCTCGCCCCGCGGGTCCTCCTCGACCGCGACCCGCGGGCGCACCTGCGCGGCCTGAAGACGATTCCGCGGGTGGAGGCGGTGGCCGACCCGTGCATCGAGTGCGGATTCTGCGAACCGACCTGCCCCAGCCAGGACCTGACGACCACTCCCCGCCAGCGGATCGTGCTGCGCCGCGAAATGGCGCGCCAGCAGCCCGGCTCCAGGGTGCTGGACGGGCTGCTCGACGCCTACGGCTACGACGCCGTCGACACCTGCGCGGGCGACTCCACCTGCAAGCTCGCCTGCCCGGTCGGCATCGACACCGGCGCGCTGATGAGGGATTTCCGCCACCGCCGGCACAGCGCCCGCGAGGAGCGGGCCGCCGCCCTGGCCGCGCGGCGGTTCCGCGCGGTCGAAGCCGCCGCCCGGCTGGCCGTGGCCACCGCCGACAAGCTGACCGACCGGCTCGGGGACCGCGTGGTGGAGGCGGTCACGCGGGCCGCACGCAGGGCCGTACGACCGGACCTGGTTCCCCAATGGCTGCCGCAGATCCCCGGAGCCGCCGCGCGGAGACTGCCCGCCACCCGGCGGGTGGGCGCCTCGGCCGTGTACTACCCGGCCTGCGTCAACCGGATCTTCGGCGGTCCCGGCCGACGGCCCGGGCCCTCCCTGCCGGAGGCCGTCGTGGCCGTGTCGGAGCGGGCCGGGAAGCCCGTGTGGATCCCCGGCGACGCGCCGGGCACGTGCTGCGCGACGATCTGGCATTCCAAGGGCTACGACGCCGGGAACCGGGTGATGGCCAACCGCATCGTCGAGGCGGCCTGGGGCTGGACCGCCGGCGGGCGGCTGCCGTTGGTCGTCGACGCCTCCTCCTGCACCCTGGGCCTCGCCCATGAGGTGGTCCCGTACCTGACGGAGGAGAACCGGGTCCTGCACGCGGAGCTGCACATCGTCGACTCGGTCGTCTGGGCGGCCGAGGAGCTGCTGCCGCACCTGGAGATCCGCCGCACGGTCGGCTCGGCGGTCCTCCATCCCACCTGCTCGATGCGGCACTTGGGCGACGAGGCGCAGCTGCGGGCCGTCGCCGGGGCGTGCGCCGACGAGGTGGTCGTCCCGGACGACGCCGGGTGCTGCGCCTTCGCGGGCGACCGGGGCATGCTGCACCCCGAGCTGACGGCCTCGGCGACGGCGCGCGAGGCCGCCGAGGTCACGGCGCGGCCCTTCGACGCGCACCTGTCGGCGAACCGGATGTGCGAGGTGGGCATGGACCGGGCCACCGGACGCGGCTACTACTCGGTTCTGCTCGAACTGGAGCACGTCACCCGCCCCTGACGTAGGTTCTGACCTGGCGCTACGTCGCCCGCGGCGGCCGCAAACCTCCTCGTGAGGGTGCTTGGGCACCGGAAAATCGATTGCCGGGCTCCGGTACTGAAGGCGAACCTTGCACGGTTTGGACCACTCGACCAGTCATGGGGCGTCATGCAGATCAGCGATCTTCCGTATCCGGACCCCGGGGTACCCGACGCCCGTTCAGGGCCTCGGTTCCTGATGTGGCTCGGCCGGGGTCAGCTCGGCGGCCAGCTCAAGAGCCTGTGCTGGGGGTTGGTGCACTTCGGCGGCATCGCCGGACTTCCGTACGCGGTGGGCACGGGCGTCGACGCGGTCGTCGACCGCGACTCCACCCGGCTGCTGCTCGTCGGCGGGCTGCTCGTGCTGCTCGGCGCCGCCATCTCGCTCGGCGACGCCATGCTGCACCGGACCGCCGTCACCAACTGGATCACCGCTGCCGCACGCGTGCAGCAGCTGCTGGCACGCAAGACCGCCGAGCTGGGCTCCGCCCTGACCCGCCGGGTCGCCGCGGGCGAGGTGGTCGCGGTCTCCACCGGCGACGTGGAGAAGATCGGCTGGTTCGTCGAGGCGGTCTCCCGTTTCCTCGCCGCCGCCTTCACCGTCGTGCTGATCTGCGTCGGCCTGCTGTTCTACGCACCCGAGCTGGGCGTGGTCGTGGCGATCGGCGTGCCGGTGGTCGCACTGGCGGCGCTGCCGCTGCTGCCCCGTGCCACCCGACGTGCCGACATCCAGCGGGAGAAGGCGGGCAAGGCCACCGAGCTGGCCTCCGACACCGTCGCGGGTCTGCGGGTTCTGCGCGGCATCGGCGGCGAGGAGCTGTTCCTCGGCCGCTACCGCGAGGCTTCGCAAGAGGTCCGCAAGGCGGCCGTGCGCAGTGCCCGGATGTGGGCGCTGATCTCCGCGATCCAGGTGCTCCTGCCGGGCGCGCTGCTGGTCACGGTGGTCTGGTACGGCTCCGCGCTCGTGGCGGACGACCGCATCGCGGTGGGTGAACTCGTCGCGGTGTTCAGCGCGGTGGCCACGATGCTGTACCCGCTCCGGCACTTCGAGGAGATCGCCCAGGCGTACTCCTTCTCGCGGCCCTCGGCCAAGCGGGCCGCCCGGGTGCTGTCGCTGACCCGTACGGACGCCGCCGAGGGGCAGCCGGCCGCCGAGGCGGCCAAGGCTCCGGCTCCGGGCGCGGACCTGTACGACCCGCGGACCGGGCTGCTGGCCCCCGCCGGCCGGTTCACCGCCGTCGTGTGCGGGGACCCGGACCTGGCGGGCCGGCTCGCGGAGCGCCTCGGCGGCCACCCGATGGACGGGGACGCCGAGACGGCCGCCGGGCCTTCGGTGCTCCTCGGCGGGGTCGCGCTGGACGAGCTCGCGCTGGACACCGCGCGGACGTTGGTCCTCGTACAGGACAAGGATCCGGTGCTGCTGTCCGGGACCCTGCGCGAGCTGTTCGACGTACCGTCCTCCGGGGCCGTCGAGTCCGGTGCCGCCCTGGCGGCGGCCCAGTGCGCGGACGTTCTGGACGCGCTGCTGCAGTCGGCGCCGGACGGGGTCGACGATCCGATGGACGCGCGGATCACCGAGCGCGGCCGGTCACTGTCCGGCGGGCAGCGCCAGCGGCTCGCGCTGGCGCGCTCCCTGGTGACCGATCCGGAGGTGCTGGTGCTGGACGAGCCGACCTCGGCGGTCGACTCGCACACCGAGGCACGGATCGCGGACGGGGTGGCGGCCCTGCGGGCCGGGCGCACCACCGTGGTGCTGGCGTCCTCGCCGCTGGTGCTGGACCGCGCCGACCGGGTCGTCCTCATCCACGAGGGCACGGTCGCGGCGGTCGGTACGCACCGCGAACTGCTGCACGGCGAACCGCTCTACCGGGCGGTCGTCACCCGCGAGACGGAAGAGGAGCAGCGGGTCGCGCAGCTCGGACTGACAGAGCTGGAAGAAGCACTCACAGAGATCGAGGAATCCGCATGATCGGCGTGGCACCGCCGGAGTACGATCCGGCGGCCCCGGAGTCCGTCGCGACCCTGCCCGTGGGCACGTCGGCGACCGTACGGGGCTATGTGCGCGGCCTGTTCCGGCGACACCGGCGGGCCTTCGGGGTCCTGGTGGGCGTCAACGCCGTCGCGGTGATCGCCTCCATGGCCGGCCCCTATCTGCTGGGCCAGGTCGTGGACGAGCTCGCGGCGGGGGCGCGCGAGCTCCATCTGGAGCGCGTGGCGCTGCTGTTCGCGCTGGCGCTCGCCGTCCAGACCCTCTTCGTCCGGCTGGTCCGGCTGCGCGGGGCGATGCTCGGCGAGGAGATGCTGGCCGATCTGCGCGAGGACTTCCTGGTGCGGTCCGTGGGACTGCCGCCGGGTGTGCTGGAGCGCGCGGGCACCGGCGACCTGCTGTCGCGGATCACCACCGACATCGACCGGCTGGCCAACGCGATGCGCCAGGCCGTACCGCAGCTGGCCATCGGCGTGGTGTGGGCGGGGCTGCTCTTCGGCGCGCTCGCGGTGACCGCGCCGCAACTCGCGCTGGCCGCGCTGGTGGCGCTGCCGGTGCTGGTGATCGGCTGCCGCTGGTACTTCCGGCGGGCGCCGTCGGCGTACCGCTCGGAGGCGGCCGGCTACGCGGCGGTCGCGGCCGCGCTCACCGAGACGGTGGACGCGGGCCGCACGGTCGAGGCGCACCGGCTCGGTGAGGACCGGATCGCGCTGTCGGAGCGCCGGATCAAGCAGTGGACGGCGTGGGAGCGGTACACGCTGTTCCTGCGGACGGTCCTCTTCCCCGTCGTCAACGTCACGTACGTGACGATCCTCGGCTCCGTGCTGATGATCGGCGGGTACTGCGTGCTGCGGGGCTGGATGACGGTGGGACAGCTGACGACGGGTGCGCTGCTGGCCCAGATGATGGTCGATCCCATCGGCCTGATCCTGCGCTGGTACGACGAGCTGCAGGTCGCCCAGGTCTCGCTGGCCCGGCTGGTGGGCGTGCGGGAGATCGAGCCGGACGCCGGGGACCCCAAGGTCGGGCCCGAGGGCCGGGACGTGCGGGCGGACGAGGTGCACTTCGGCTACCGGGAGGGCGTGGACGTCCTGCACGAGGTGTCGATGTCCGTGCCGCCGGGCACCCGGATGGCGCTCGTCGGCCCCTCGGGCGCGGGCAAGTCCACCCTGGGCAGGCTGCTCGCGGGCATCTACGCGCCGCGGACCGGCGAGATCACCCTGGGCGGGGCGCGGCTGTCGCGGATGCCGGCTGAGCGGGTGCGCGAGCACGTGGCGCTGGTCAACCAGGAGCACCACGTGTTCGTGGGCTCGCTGCGGGACAACCTGCGCCTGGCCAGGACGGGCGCAGGGGACGCGGAGCTGTGGGAGGCGCTGGGCGCGGTGGACGCGGACGGCTGGGCGCGTGCCCTGGAGGCCGGCCTGGACACCGAGGTCGGCTCCGGGGGCACGGCGCTGACCCCGGCTCAGGCACAGCAGGTCGCGCTGGCCCGGCTGGTGCTGGCGGACCCGCACACGCTGGTGCTGGACGAGGCGACCTCGCTGCTGGACCCGCGCGCGGCACGGCACCTGGAGCGTTCGCTGGCCCGGGTGCTGGACGGCCGTACGGTCATCGCGATCGCCCACCGGCTGCACACGGCACACGACGCGGATGTGATCGCGGTGGTCGAGGGCGGCCGGATCAGCGAACTCGGCTCGCACGACGAGCTGGTCGCCGCCGACGGCGCGTACGCGGCGCTGTGGCGGTCCTGGCACGGCTGACCCGCCGAGGCATGGGCCGACGTGCCTGATGGCCGCCGGGGCACGGAGCGGTGGGGCCGCCACGCCGGGCGGCCCTGCCGGCCTCAGGGCCCGTCGGGGGAACGGCCGCGCTCCGCGATGGCCATGGCCCACGAGCGGAAGGCGGCCACCTCGCCGGGCCGGCCGTGCGGATGTCCGGGAGGTACGGCGGCCGAGGCCGCGTCGAGGAGGTCGGCGAGGCCCAGGTGGTGCCGGTCCCAGTGCAGGGCGTTGTAGGCGGTCATGAGTGGGGCGACCCGGTCGCGGATGCTCGCCGCCTCCGCCCGGCCCACGCCGAGCCGCTCCGGGCGGTCCAGGGTGGCGGCCTGGTGATCGGGGCCGAAAGCGGTGTCCAGAAAGGGCTCGAGGAGCTCACCCCACACGTCGGGCCTGCGTACCCGGGGGATCCCGTTGTCCTCGCAGAACCGCTCCAGCTCGGCGCGCTGCGGGGCCGGGACGAAAACCGTGTCTCCCGCGACGGTGCGGATCTCCGGCGGGGCGGCGGCGGGGTCGCCGGCCCGGACAGCGGATGCGCGCAACACGCCGTCCGGCAGGAGGACCCGGTCACCGGCGAACGTGACGTCGAACCTCATGGCGGGACACCTCCGGATGGACTTGGGCCCTCTTTCGGATCCTGCTCCCCCAGCTACCGCTGGGAGGTGCCCCCAGGCCCGCGGCAAGATCCGAAAGAGACGGCCTAGACGAACCCGAGGGCGGAGGCGCCGCCGAAGCCGCCGAGGAGCAGGAACACCGGCATGAGGACCTTGAGCTCCACCCAGCTGCCGGCCCGGAAGCGCATCATCTTCGGCGGGCCGATCGGGTACCAGCGCTTGCCGGCGATCGGGATGGGCCACAGGACCGGGCAGCCGGAGACGGTCAGGGCGTCGCCGATGTCGTGGACCAGGGCTCCGAGCAGGATCGGCAGGCCGAGCCAGAGATACTCCTGCCCCGGTGCGGTGAACAGCCAGCCCGCGCCGTTGCCGGGCTGGTCGAGCACACCCGCCAGGATCCACGCGCTGGTCGCGCCGAGCAGCCAGACGAGGATGTCGCTGGACATCCGGGCGGCCCGCCACAGCAGGCCCTCGACCGCGAGCACCAGGTGGACGAAGAGCAACGCGAGCACGCCCCAGCGGTCGGCGGTCACGGCGAGCACGGAGGCACCGCCGCCGATCAGGACGGCCCAGAGCCAGGTGTGCGTCAGGGTGCGGTGGCCCCCGGTGCGGCGGGCGTCCTTCGGCGAGCGGGTGGCCTTGTAGACGGCGTAGGAGATCTTGTCGACCACTTCGCACAGGCCTCGGGAGAGCGGGCCGAAGGCGCGCGAGATCGTCGCCGACTTGTGGTCGAGGTCGGGGGCCAGGGCTGCTCCGGCGCAGATCAGGGCGCCGACGACGAGGACCGGCCACGGCATGGGGTGCCCTGCGGCCGCGGTGGCCGCGCCCACCCCCAGCCAGGCCGCCGCCCCGGAGAGTGAATGCGCCGGACCCATCATGGTCGTTCCCCGCCCCGGTGGTGTGCTGGTCGGGCCCGGTCGACGG
The DNA here is from genome assembly GCF_040652395.1 of Streptomyces sp. NPDC048269. Lineage (NCBI taxonomy): Bacteria > Bacillati > Actinomycetota > Actinomycetes > Kitasatosporales > Streptomycetaceae > Streptomyces > Streptomyces sp. NPDC048269. Next base: position 29,017 of record NZ_JBEZLW010000015.1, on the reverse strand, counting down.
TTTCGTTCGGGCCGCATCGACGGCACAGCGTACCGTCGATGATCTTCCCTCCGTCGGCCGGTTCCCTGATCCGGGGGGAAGCCAGGCAAGATGGGGGGTGTGACCCTCATTGATCAGCTCCCGCCGAACGCCGACCCCGACGCCCTCTTCGAGGCTTTCTCCTCGTGGGCGGAGGACCAGGGCATCACCCTGTACCCGGCTCAGGAGGAGGCGCTGATCGAGGTCGTCTCCGGGGCGAACGTGATCCTCTCCACCCCGACCGGCTCCGGCAAGAGCCTGGTCGCGGCGGGCGCGCACTTCACCGCCCTGGCCCAGGACAAGGTCACCTTCTACACCGCCCCGATCAAGGCGCTGGTGTCGGAGAAGTTCTTCGACCTGTGCAAGCTCTTCGGCACCGAGAACGTCGGCATGCTGACCGGCGACGCCTCGGTGAACGCGGACGCACCGGTGATCTGCTGCACCGCCGAGGTGCTGGCCTCCATCGCCCTGCGTGACGGCAAGCACGCCGACATCGGCCAGGTCGTGATGGACGAGTTCCACTTCTATGCCGAGCCGGACCGCGGCTGGGCCTGGCAGATCCCGCTGCTGGAGCTCCCGCAGGCGCAGTTCATCCTGATGTCCGCGACCCTCGGCGACATGAAGCGGTTCGAGGAGGACCTGACCCGGCGCACCGGCCGGCCCACCTCGGTGGTCCGCTCCGCGACCCGGCCGGTCCCGCTGTCGTACGAGTACGTCACCACACCGATCACGGACACCATCACCGAGCTGCTGGAGACGCGGCAGGCTCCCGTCTACATCGTGCACTTCACCCAGGCCCAGGCGGTCGAGCGGGCGCAGTCGCTCATGAGCATCAACATGTGCACCCGCGAGGAGAAGGACAAGATCGCCGACCTGATCGGCAACTTCCGGTTCACCACCAAGTTCGGCCAGAACCTGTCGCGCTACGTCCGGCACGGCATCGGCGTGCACCACGCCGGAATGCTGCCCAAGTACCGGCGCCTGGTCGAGAAGCTGGCCCAGGCCGGTCTGCTGAAGGTCATCTGCGGTACCGACACCCTCGGCGTCGGCGTCAACGTCCCTATCCGCACGGTGCTGTTCACCGCGCTCACCAAGTACGACGGCAACCGGGTCCGCACCCTGCGCGCCCGCGAGTTCCACCAGATCGCCGGCCGCGCCGGCCGGGCCGGCTTCGACACGGCGGGCTATGTGGTCGCCCAGGCGCCCGAGCACGTCATCGAGAACGAGAAGGCCCTCGCCAAGGCGGGCGACGACCCGAAGAAGCGCCGCAAGGTGGTGCGCAAGAAGGCTCCCGAGGGCTTCGTCGCCTGGTCGGACACCACCTTCGAGAAGCTCATCGCCGCCGACCCGGAGGCGCTGACCTCGCGCTTCAAGGTCACCAACATCATGCTGCTGTCGGTCATCGCCCGGCCGGGCGACGCGTTCAAGGCGATGCGCCACCTCCTGGAGGACAACCACGAGCCGCGCAAGGCCCAGCTGCGGCACATCCGCCGGGCCATCGCGATCTACCGCTCGCTGCTGGACGGCGGTGTGGTCGAGAAGCTCGACACCCCGGACGCGGAGGGCCGCACCATCCGGCTCACCGTCGACCTCCAGCAGGACTTCGCGCTCAACCAGCCGCTGTCCACCTTCGCGCTCGCCTCCTTCGACCTGCTGGACCCGGAGTCCCCCTCCTACGCGCTGGACATGGTGTCCGTCGTGGAGTCCACGCTGGACGACCCCCGCCAGATCCTGGCCGCCCAGCAGAACAAGGAACGCGGCATCGCGGTCGGCCAGATGAAGGCCGACGGGATCGAGTACGAGGAGCGGATGGAGCGGCTTCAGGACGTCACCTATCCGAAGCCGCTGGAAGAGCTGCTCTTCCACGCCTACGACGTGTACGCCAAGAGCCACCCGTGGGTCCGCGACCACCCGGTCTCCCCGAAGTCGATCATCCGCGACATGTACGAACGCGCGATGACCTTCACCGAGTTCACTTCCTTCTACGAGCTGGCCCGCACCGAGGGCATCGTGCTGCGCTACCTGGCGAGCGCGTTCAAGGCGCTGGACCACACCATCCCCGACGACCTCAAGTCCGAGGACCTCCAGGACCTGATCGAGTGGCTCGGGGAGCTGGTCCGCCAGGTGGACTCCAGCCTGCTGGACGAGTGGGAGCAGCTGGCGAACCCGGAGGTGGAGACGGCGGAGCAGGCCCAGGAGAAGGCCGACCAGGTCAAGCCGGTCACCGCCAACGCACGCGCCTTCCGCGTCCTGGTCCGCAATGCCATGTTCCGCCGGGTGGAGCTGGCCGCCCTCGACCACGTCAACGTGCTGGGCGAGCTGGACGCCGAGTCCGGCTGGGACGCCGACGCCTGGGGCGAGGCGATGGACGGGTACTGGGACGAGTACGACGACCTGGGCACCGGCCCCGACGCACGCGGCCCGAAGCTGCTGCAGATCGAGGAGGACCCGGCGCACGGCCTGTGGCGCGTCCGCCAGACCTTCGCCGACCCCAACGGGGACCATGGCTGGGGCATCAGCGCCGAGGTCGATCTCGCGGCCTCCGACGAGGAGGGCCGGGCCGTCATCCGGGTCACCTCGGTCGGCGAGCTCGGGGCCCTCTGAGACCGCCGACCGCCCCCGGCGGCCCACCGGACCCGCCGACCCGTGTTTCCCGCCCGCTCCGCCCGGACCTGACAGTGGAGAACCTCTGATGACGAACCCCGCCGAGAGACTGGTCGACCTGCTCGACCTGGAGCAGATCGAGGTCAACATCTTCCGCGGCGCCAGCCCGCAGGAGTCACTCCAGCGCGTCTTCGGCGGCCAGGTCGCCGGCCAGGCGCTGGTGGCGGCGGGGCGCACCACGGAGAGCGACCGCCCGGTCCACTCGCTGCACGCGTACTTCCTGCGCCCCGGCATCCCCGGGGTGCCGATCGTGTACCAGGTGGAACGGGTGCGCGACGGGCGGTCCTTCACCACGCGCCGTGTCACAGCGGTCCAGCAGGGCAAGACGATCTTCAATCTCACCGCCTCCTTCCATCATCCGGAGGAGGGCAGCATCGAGCACCAGCTGCCTCCTCACCACGTTCCCCATCCGGACACGCTCCCGAAGGTCGCGGACGAGATCCGCGAGCACCTGGGCGCCCTGCCCGAAACGCTGGAGCGGATGGCCCGCCGCCAGCCCTTCGACATCCGGTACGTGAACCGGCTCCGCTGGACTCCCGAGGAGCTCAAGGACGCCGATCCCCGCAGCGCGGTGTGGATGCGGGCGGTCGGCCCGCTGGGCGACGACCCGCTCGTGCACACCTGCGCCCTCACCTACGCCAGTGACATGACCCTCCTCGATGCGGTGCGGATCCCGGTCGAACCCCTGTGGGGGATGCGCGGGTTCGACATGGCGAGCCTGGACCACGCCATGTGGTTCCACCGCCCGTTCCGGGCGGACGAGTGGTTCCTGTACGACCAGGAGTCCCCCATCGCGCACGGCGGCCGGGGACTGGCCCGGGGCCGTATCTACGACCTGGAGGGCAGGCTGCTGGTCTCCGTCGTCCAGGAGGGCCTCTTCCGCCCGTACCCCGCCAAGCCGCCCCGGCCCGCCGAGCCGGCCCCGCCGACCCCGTAGCCAAGGCAACCCGCCCCACCGGCCCCGCGGCCGAGGCAACCGGTCGGCCGGCCCACGGCCGAGGCATCCCCCAGTCCAGGCAACCCCACGGTCCAGACGTACCCCTTGGTCCAGACGCCCCCGTAGTCCCCGACCTCCACGAGGAACCGAGCCACCCCATGCCCACCCCGGCCCTCCCCTGCCCCTGCGGGCTGCCCGCCACCTACCCGGAGTGCTGCGGCCGCTTCCACTCCGGTGCCCAGCAGGCGCCCACCGCCGAGAAGCTGATGCGCTCCCGCTTCAGCGCCTTCGCCGTCGGCGACACCGCCTACCTGCTGCGTTCCTGGCACCCCTCAACCCGCCCGGCCCGGCTCGACCTGGATCCCGGGCAGCGCTGGGAACGGCTGGAGATCCTCGCCACCGAGCGCGGGGGGATGTTCGAGACGGAGGGTTCGGTGGAGTTCCTTGCGCACTACCGCGAGGGCGGGCACACGGGTTCCCTGCACGAGCACAGCGCCTTCTCCCGCGAGGGCGGGGCCTGGGTCTACGTCGGCCCGCTCTCCCCCGTCGACTTCGACTGACCACGCGCCCCTCTCAGCGCGAAGTCCAGGCTCGTGCGGTACCAGTCGATCTCCTCCGGCGGCTCGGCCTTCAGCAGCGGCAGCGCCACGGCCGCGGCCGCCGGAACCTGCGGGTGGCCGTACGGCGGGGGCGGCGCGAGGGCGGCCAGCACGATGCGCTCCGCCGGGTCGGGCACGGCCTGCCGCAGCTCTTCCTCGGGGAGTACGGACGCCAGTACGGCAGCGCGCTCCCAGGGGTCGGCGGTCCGTCTCAGCAGCAGCCCGACGTGCCGCCCGCGCCACTTACGCGGGCGCAGGTCCGCCTTGGCCACCATCAGCTCCCGGTCCGCCGGAGGTGCGACCCCGCGCAGCATCGTCGGTTCCCGGGCCGCGAACTCCCGTAACTCCGAGGCCAGGTAGAGCCACACCACCGCCCGGTAGCGGTTGATCCGGTAGCCCACCGGCACGACGTGCCCGCAGCGCGCGAGCCGCGTGAAGCGGCTCGGGCCGACCCCCAGCACTCCCGCCGCCTCCGCTCCGCCCACGGTGGCCACCCGTTCGCGCAGCGCCTCCGGCCACTCCGTGCCCAGCCGGCTCTCGGCGGACCTGACCCGGTCCAGCTCGGCCCGGGCGTACCGCGCGGCCCCGCCGGACGCGGGCGGCCCGGCCGCCCGTACGATCCCCAGCTGAACGGCCCGGGCGAACTCGCCCCGGCTCAGCCCCAGTTCCCCTGCGGCCCGCACACCGCCCACCAGCACCTCGGCAGGCTCCTCCGCACGGCCATCCGGAACCCCGTCCCGGCTTGCGCCCGGACACACGCCCGAACGCCCGCCCGGACGCACGCCCTGACGGCCATCCGCAGTCACATCCGCCCGCACGTCGCTGGTCACGGCGTCCCGGAGCACGGCCATCCCCATCTGCGTCATCATCACGGTCTCCCCCACGAGCATTGATTACTCTGTGTGAAGACCGTAACTCAGCGCGACGACACCTCGCGAGGCCTGTGGATAACTCAGCCGCCGGTGATGCGCCGCTCCGCGACGCCCAGGTGCTCGCCCACCCGGTTGACCAGCAGCGTCATCTCGTACGCGACTTGCCCGATGTCCGCCTCGGAGGCGCTCAGCACACACAGGCAACTGCCCGCGCCCGCCGCCATGACGAAGAGCACCCCTTCGTCGTACTCGACCATCGTCTGCCGGACCTCCCCGGCCCTGAAGTGCCGCCCCGACCCCTTCGCCAGGCTCTGCAGTCCGGCTGCGACGGCCGCCAGGTGCTCCGCGTCCTCCCGCGCCAGTCCCGCACTCGCGCCCGTCACCAGGCCGTCGTTGGACAGCACCACCGCGTGCCGCACCTGCTGGACCCTGCGCGTCAGGTCGTCCAGCAGCCAGTCGAGCTGCTTGTCCAGTGCCATGGCGAACCCCTCCCCGTAGACGCGGCCGGCCTGGCCGCGCCCCACCCCGCGTAGTCGTGGCGCAAGCCTTCCCCACCAGCCCCTTTCCGGCAAGGAGGATGTCCCCATGACGAAGAAGATGACTCAAGAGGAATGGCGTGCGTTCGTCTCCTGCTCCACTCGGACCGGAAAGCTCTCCACCGTCCGTGAGGACGGAAGCCCGCACATCGCTCCCATCTGGTTCGCACTCGACGGCGACTCGTTCGTGTTCACCACCGGGAAGGACACGGTGAAGGCACGCAACCTGGCCCGTGACGGCCGGGTCGCGCTGTGCGTGGACGACGACCGGCCGCCGTACTCCTACGTCGTTCTCCAGGGCCGCGCCGAGATCAGCGAGTATGCCGGGAACGAGGACGAGATGCTCGCCTGGGCGACGGCGATCGGCGCCCGCTACATGGGCGAGGAGAACGCGCGGGCCTTCGGCCGCCGCAATGCCGTTACGGGCGAACTCCTCGTCCGGGTGCCCATCGACAAGGTGATCGCCCTCGGCGGGGTGGCGGACTGACGGGAGGTGCGGCGACCCGCCCGAAGCCTCACCCTCCGCGGACCGGTCGGGTTCACACCGAATCGGCCTGCGGACCCACCGAGTCCAGCAGCCGGGCGGTGTGCACCCGCCCGGCGTACTCGACCAGCCTGATCAGTACTTCCTTCCCCGAGTCCTTGTCCCGCGCGTCACACAGCACCACCGGGGTCCCCCGGTCCAGGTCCAGTGCCCGCGACACGTCGTGCGCCCCGTACCGCCGCGCATCCGTGAAGCAGTTGACGGCGACCACGAAAGGGATGCGCCGGTGCTCGAAGTAGTCCACGGCCGGGAAGCAGTCCTCCAGGCGTCGCGTGTCGGCGAGCACCACCGCGCCCAGCGCGCCCTGCGACAGTTCGTCCCACAGGAACCAGAACCTGTCCTGGCCCGGCGTGCCGAACAGGTACAGGGAGAGCCCGGACCGGATGGTGATCCGCCCGAAGTCCATGGCCACGGTCGTGGTCGTCTTCTGGTCCACCCCGCCGGTGTCGTCGACCAGTTCGCCCGCCTCACTCAGCAGTTCCTCCGTCCGCAACGGCCTGATCTCGCTCACCGCGCCCACCAGCGTGGTCTTGCCGACTCCGAAACCGCCCGCCACCAGGATCTTCAGCGCGAGCGAGGCCAGTTCGGTGTCGTCGCCGGGATCCGCGCCCGGAGCCGCACCGGCCGTACCCGGAACCGCGGCCGGAGCCGGTCCGTTGTCGTGTTGTCCCATCACAGCGCTCGCAATCCCTCGATGACTTCCCGCAGAATCCGCTCGTCCGGCAGCTGCGCGGGCGGTACCGGCCTGCTCACCTTGACGTGCCCGCCCTCCAACAGGTCGCCGAGGAGCACCCGCACCACCCCCACCGGCAGGTCCGCGTCGGCGGCGAGCTCCGCCACCGACTGCGTCTCGGACCGGCAGAGTCCGAGCAGCGCCCGGTGTTCGGGGCCGAGCAGCGACTCGGCCGCCTCGTCGGTGCCCTGCGGATCCACGACGACCAGGGCGATCAGGTCGAAGCGGACCCCATGGGGCCCCGGCTTCGTCCGCCCGCCGGTCATGGCGTACGGACGGACGAGCGGGCCCGCGTCGGCGTCGTACCACTGGCCGTTCATGTGCCGGACCGCCCTCAGCCGGCGGCCGGCGGCCGCGCCGCGAACCGGGGCGGGGTGTAGAGGTGTTCGCCGACCCGCTTCACCAGCCGGGCCATCTCGTAGGCGATCAGCCCCATGTCGGCACCGGCCCCGCTGAGCACGGCCAGACAGGAGCCGTCCCCGGCGGCCGCGACGAAGAGGAACCCCTCGTCCATCTCGACCATCGTCTGGCGCACGCCCCCTGCGTGGAAATGCCGGCCCGCCCCCTTGGCCAGGCTGTGGAAGCCGGAGGCCACGGCGGCCAGGTGCTCCGCGTCCTCCCGGCTCAGGGCGCTCGAAGCACCGACGGGGAGCCCGTCGTTGGACAGGACCACGGCGTGCCGGACCTCCCGGACCCGGACCACCATGTCGTCCAGCAGCCAGTCCAGTTCGCCCGACCTGCGGACGCCGCCCCGGTCGATCCTCTGGTGTTCGATCATCACAGTTCTCCTTCGGTGCCTGCGTGGGGGGAGTTCTCCTGGGCGCCGCGGACCCAGCCGGCCCGGTAGGCCGCCATCCGGTCCCGGGCCTGCTCCGGGCTGCGGCCCGGCGGGTCCTCGGGGAGCCGTGCGCCGGCCGGGGCCTCGGGGGCGGGAGCCTCGCGCAGCTGCGGGACGAGGCTGGCCTGACGCACCCGGCGCGGCAGTTCCGTCACCGAGGCCGCGGGAGCGGCGGGGGCTGTGGGAGTGCCCGGGGACGTAGGAGCGGTTGGGGCCGTGGCAGTCGCGGGGGCCGTGGGAGCGGCAGCCACCTGCGTACGGGGGACCGCGCCGCCGGGAGCGCGCGGCCGCAGCGCCGCCACCGGGGCGGGGCGCGGCTCCTCCGGCGCGGGTGTGCGGTCAGGGTCCCGGCCCACGAGGCCGCGCGCGTCCTCCCGCACGACCGTCACGGCGTGTTGCCGCTCCGTCCGCGCGGCCCCCCGCACCCCAGCCGCCCACTCCGCAGCCGCCTCCGGTGCCGCCTCGGCGACCGGAACCCGGGCCTGGGCCTGGGCCTGGGAAGCGGCAACCGTCCCCGCCCGGGGCTCCGCGCCTGGGGCGCCGGCCGTGATCGCGCTCTGGAGCATGGAGTTCGGCAGCAGCACCACGGCGGTGGTGCCCCCGTACGGTGAAGTGCGCAGGTGCACCTTCACGCCGTGACGGGCCGAGAGGCGGCTGACGACGAACAGCCCGAGCCGGTCGCTGTCGAAGAGGTCGAGCGCCTCGGACTGCTCGATGCGCCGGTTGGCGTCGTTCAGGGTCTCGCGGCCCATGCCGAGCCCCCGGTCCTCGACCTCCAGTACGTAACCGGCGCCGACCGGCTCGCCGCTGACCCGGACCTTGGTGTGCGGCGGCGAGAACTGGGCGGCGTTCTCGATGAGTTCGGCCAGCAGGTGGGTGAGGTCGGCGACGGCTCCCCCGATCACGGCGGCCTCCGCGAGCTGGCGGACCTCCACCCGCGGATAGTCCTCGATCTCGGAGACGGCCGCCCGTACGACGTTCGTGAGCGGTACCGGCATCCGCCAGGCCCGGCCCGGCGCCGCGCCCGAGAGGATGATGAGGCTCTCGGCGTGCCGGCGCATCCGGGTGGTGAGGTGGTCGAGGCGGAAGAGATCGCCGAGCTCGTTCGGGTCGTCCGCCCGGCGTTCCATCGAGTCGAGCAGGGTGAGCTGCTTGTGGACGAGGACCTGGCTGCGGCGGGCGAGGTTGACGAACACCCCGGAGACCCCGCTGGCCAGCTCCGCCCGTTCGACGGCGGCGCTGAGCGCGGCCCGGTGGACGGTGGCGAGCGCCTCGCCGACCTGGGTGATCTCGTCGTCGGCCGGCGGCCCGGACGGGGTCTCGCCGGCGACGTCGATGTCCTGGCCCGCGCGGAGCCGCTCCATGGCGTGCGGGAGCTTGCGGTGGGCGATCTCCAGGGCTGTGTTGCGCAGCGAGACCAGCTCCACGACCAGGGCGCGGCCGATGCGGACGGAGATGACCAGCGAGGCCGCGACGGCGGCCAGACCCAGCAGGACGGCGGCGCCTGCCGGGCTGAGCGCCCCTTCGGCGAGCGGGTCGGCCCGGTCGGCGGCCGCGGCGTGCGCGGCTCCTTCGATCTCCCGCATGGAAACGCTGATGGAGGTGTAGGCGCCCTCCCATCCGGCGGGCACACCGCGGGCCTCCTTGGCCGCCGCGGCCAGTGCCCGGTCCTCGGCGGCGGTGAGGTCGGCGTAGGCGGCGCTCTTGGCGACGGACTGCCAGGCGTCCTGCTGGGCGGTGGGGAGGTCGCCGGCCGCGGAGGCGGTGAGGATGCGCCGGGTCTCGATGGTCCCGGTCAGTTGCCGAAGCGTTTCAGCGGTGCGCGGGCCCGGTAGGGCGAGCAGCGCGTCCTCCCGGGCGAGGAGTTCCCCGGCGCGGGCGAATTCTTGCAGGACGCGGGAGTCGGGGCCGAGTTCGGCGTCTTCTCCGCCGGTCAGGGCGCCGCCTACGGCGAAGGCTGAGTCGATCACGCGCGTGTAGATCGCGTAGGCGGCCTCGGGGGTGGCGCGGCGGCCGGTGACGTCCTTGCGGGCCGGGACGAGCGCCTCGGCGTCGGCGACGAAGGCGCCCAGGCGGACGACGATGTCCGAGCCGTAGTCTCCGGAGTCGGCGATGGTGTTGCGGTCTCCGAGACGCAGCCGCCCGACGACGGTGTCGGTGCGGCGGGCCTGCTGGTCCAGGGCGGCCGGGTCGGCGGCGGGGTCGGCGAGGAGGCGTACGGCGGCGCGCCGTTCGGCCTGGAGCTCGGTGACGGCGGCGGCGACGGGGGTGCGTATCTCGGTGTCGGCCTGGTGGACGCGGCTGAGCCGGGCGATGTCCTGGGCGGTGCTGACGGTGGCGAAGGCCCAGAGGGCGAGCAGCGAGACGACCGGGACCATCAGCAGCGAGACGATCTTCGCGCGGACGGTGGCGGGCCGCAGTCGGGGGCCTCGGGCGTGCGGGGCGGTGGGGGCGGCCGGGGCGGGCTGGTGGACCCCCTGCTCCGCGGGTTCGTCGGCCGGCGGCCCGGCGTGGGCCCGGCGGCCTGTTCCCGTGGCGCGGCCGTCCGCAGGCGCGGGCAGCCGCGGCGCCGCTGCTTCCGGGTTTCTGCGGGGTGTGCGCATGGGCTCCTCGTTCCGGGGCGGTACCTAACGGGTGCGGTCGTGCGGTCGTGCGGTGTGCGTGCGTACGGGCGTCCGGCGGGGCCGGGGGGTCGGCGTGGTCACTGGACCGCCGCGGCGTGTTCCCCCAGGTGCCGGGCGGAGGCGGAGGCGGCCCGCTCGTCGGCGGTCGGGGACAGCGCGACGAAGGCGGCGGTGATGAACAGGTAGGAGCCCAGTCCGACGGCGAGCGGGAAGATGAACTGCATGGCCGTGGCCCCGGGCAGGGCGGTGTCCGAGGGGCTGACGCTGACGGCGACGGCAGTCATCCCGGTGTAGTGCATGCTGCTGACGGCGGCGCCCATGACCAGGGAGGCGACGGCTACGGCGACCGGTGACTTGATGTGGAGCGCGGCCCACAGGGCGGCGGTGGCCGCGACCACGGCGATGGCGACGGAGAGTCCGACGGTGAGCGGGTCGTAGGACACGTCGCCGTGCAGGCGCAGGGCCGCCATGCCCAGGTAGTGCATGCTGGCGACGCCGAGGCCGGTGGTGAGGCCGCCCAGGACGAGCGCCCGGCCGCGTTCCTTGCCGTAGCCGACGGCGAAGACGCCGGCGCCGACGACCAGCACGGCGACGAGCAGGCTGAGGATGGTGAGCGGCACGTTGTAGTGGATCTCGGTGCCGGTGACGTCGAAGCCGAGCATCGCGACGAAGTGCATCGTCCAGATGCCGGTGCCGATCGCGGAGGCGGCGGTGAGGAGCCAGTTGCGCCGGGAGGGTCCGGTCGCGGCGAGCGCGCGGACGGTGCAGCGCAGCCCGAGGGCGGCGCCGATCGATGCCATCACGTATGACAGCGCGGGTGTCAGCCAGCCGTAGGCGGCGTGGTCCAGATGTCCCAGGTGTCCCATGGCCACCGGACGCTAGTCCGGGTGAGGTCGCGAACAAGGGGCGCATTTCGAAAGACGCTGGAACTGCTGGAATATGACAGAGATACGTTCATCTCCGATCGCCGCACGTGCCACCTTGCGCACGGTCCGCAGAGCCACACGGGGTGTGGCGGTGGGGGATCATGGGCGCATGAGCGAGGACCACACACACGTGCAGGAGTTCTTCGGAGCGCGCGCCGCCAACTGGGACCGCAAGTTCCCCGAGGACGGGCCCGCCTTCGCGACCGCCGTGGCCGAGTTCGGCCTGCGGCCCGGCGACCGCGTGCTCGACGCGGGCTGCGGCACCGGGCGGGCCCTGACCCCGCTGCGCGCCGCGGTCGGGCCCGCCGGCATCGTGCTCGGCGCCGACGTCACGGCGGGGATGCTGGCTGCCGCGCAGCGGGCGGGGCGGGGCGCGGAGGGCGAACTGCTGCTCGCGGACGTGACCCGGCTGCCCGTGCGCGACGGAGCGCTGGACGCGGTGTTCGCGGCCGGTCTCATCGCCCATCTGCCCGACCCGGAGGCGAACCTGCGCGAACTGGCCCGGGTGGTCCGCCCCGGCGGCCGGCTCGCACTGTTTCACCCGATCGGGCGAGCGGCGCTCGCCGCCCGCCACGGCCGCGAGCTCACCCCGGAGGACCTGCGGGCCGAGTCCAACCTCGGTCCGCTGTTGACCCGTTCAGGCTGGGAGATGACCTCGTACGCCGACGAGGACACCCGCTTCCTGGTGCTGGCCGCACGTCACCCGTGACACGACGAAACCCAATGCATCACGACATGAGCATGTACGTCGGCACCGTGTCCGGGATGCGTGGAGGCCATCGGGATCACGCCGGAGGCTGGGCCTCGGCTCCGGCCGGCCGGCGGGGATGGGGAACGGGGCAGCCGCCTGAGCCGGGCACGGGGAACGTGCCGAGCTCGCCCACGTCGTAGCCACCGGGGTAGCTCTTGATCTCCGGGTTCTGGCGGGCGTAGTGCGGGGCTCTGCGCGGGGGCAGCAGCCGCACCGCGCGGCCGCGCAGCCGCAGGGCGCCCCGGACCAGCCGCTGGACCGGGAGGCGCGGGCGCTCGTACCGGAAGGCACTCAGCAGCGGTTCGTCGAGGAGGGCCAGGCTCGCGCCGCGGACGGCGGGGGCGAGCGGCGCCGGATACCAGGAGGCCATCAGGTCGAGGGTGCAGTCGGCGACCGTCCGGGCGCCCTCGTCCCAGCCGAAGTGGGCCTCCTCGTAGGCGTTCAGGGTGGTCTCGAACTCCTCGAAGGAGCCCGGGATGTCCGTGATGCCCATGTGACGGCCGAGGGTTGCGTAGTAGTTCGCGGAGGCCCTGCGCTCGTGGTGGGTCAGCGGACGCCAGCCGTAGGCGTCCAGCCAGCGCGCCGGAATCACCACGAAAGTGCACAGGACGTAGCGCATGTCCTCGTTGGAGATGTCGTAGCTGCGGTGCATCTGGTTGACGCGGCGGATCGCGGTGCGCGCGGTGTCGCTCTCGAAGCCGTGCTCCACGACCGCGTCGAGGAGCAGCGCGGTGTCGTCGTAACGCTTCTGGGTGTGGTCCGTGAACTCGGCGGTCTCGGCCAGCAGGCCGCCGATGGAGGGGACGGCGTAGGTGCGGAAGAGGGCGAGTTCCAGGGCGCGCGTGAAGTCCCAGGGGAACTCGTAAGTGGCGGTGAGCCGGTAGATGGCGAGGAAATCCTTGTCGGGGTCGAGACGGAGGATCTCCCTCAGCCGGTCGTAACGCTGCACCGGGTGTCCCTTTCTGTGGCGGGGTCCCAACTCTACGTGCAGGCAGCGGCCTTGGAAATCGTCGGCCTCCGGCTCTCGACGTGCGGGTTACCCGCTGGTTATGGTGCGCCGACGAAAGAGCTACCAGGAGGCCAGGTGTCCGACGACGAGGGTGGCGGCTCGCTGTACGTGCTGACCGCCGTGCTGCTGACCCCCGCGCAGTTCCCGAGCATCCTGGGAGACGACTTCCCCGAGGCCTGCTCCCTGCTGGGCGTGGAGCCGGCCGGGGAGGGGTACGGGCTGGTGCTCGGCCAGGACGAGGAGGGCGCGCGCTGGACGGTCGTCGTGGACGACGTCTCGCTCGTGGCCACGGCCATCGCCTCGTGGGACTGCGGGATGGAGTACGACCTGTCCCCCGACGAACGGTCGATCGTGGTCTCGCTGGCCGGCTGGCCGCTGGAGCTGTCGGTGGCCGCGTCCGGGATCCCGGAGCCGCACGATCCGGAGCAGGGCGCGGACGGCACGGGACGGGTGCCGCTGGCGCCGCCGTCGGCCGAAGCCTGGGGTCCGGTGCAGCGGCGGATGGCCGCCGACCAGATCGCAGGGCAGTGGTCCGACTGGCGCGAGCGCGTGGCGGCGGACGGCGGGGCCGCGGCCGCCGCGCATCCCGGGCTCGCCCGGGCGCTGGAGGAGGCCGAGGGGTACACGCTCACCCCGCCGCCGCCCGGGCGGGTGCGGTCCTCCTTCGCGGGTGAGGGGGCCCGGACCCTGCGGGTGGACGGGCCGGGCTGGTCACTGGTGGCCCGTACCGGTGACGCCGCCTTCGTCGTGCTCGACGAGGAGCCGGGCGAGGTGCTCTCGGTCCCCCGGCAGGGGGAGCCCGATCTGCCGGGACTGCTGGCGGCGCTGGACCGCGTCGCGGTACGCCCGGCCTGACCGCCGACGGAATCAACGGAATCAGAGGGGGAAACGTGACCGTGGAGTGCGAGCCGGTGGGCGTGGTGGTGGGTGGCCGCGCGGAGGTGGTCGACGACGACTGGGGGCGTGAGACGGCGGTGATCCGCCTGGACGGCCGCCGGTTCGGCCCGGAGGCGCTGTACGGGCTGGAGGACTTCTCGCACGTCGAGGTGGTCTACCACTTCGACCGGGTGCCGGTGGAGAAGGTCGAGACGGGCGCACGGCGCCCCCGGGGCAACCCGGAGTGGCCGCTGGTCGGCATCTTCGCCCAGCGCGGCAAGAACCGGCCGAACCGGCTGGGCGTCTCGCGGTGCCGGGTCGTGAAGGTGGACGGCCTGGACCTGCACGTGGAGGGTCTCGACGCGGTGGACGGCACGCCCGTGCTCGACCTGAAGCCGTACATGGCCGAGTTCGGTCCGCGGGGCGAGTCGCGGCAGCCCGATTGGGCGACCGCCTTGATGCGCGACTACTACTGAGCGCGCCCCAGCCGCTGGCCTGGCGGACGGCAGCGGCCCCTGCCGGGAACGATCGGCCGGGGCCGAGAAGCGCCGGGAGCACCGCAGGCTCAGGCATCCGCTGTCGGGGCTGCCGTCGCCCGTGGACGAGGTCGAGACAGTCCTGACCGGCCCGGCCGTGCCGATCTCCGCCGTGCAGCCGTGCACCTGCTGTGGTGGACCTCGGCCCGCTGTCCCAACGATCTGGCCGACGGGAACGGCGCGGCATGCGTCGCGCGTCCTGGACGAGCTGGGCGGCGACGGCGACCACCTGCCCGCGCTGCGGCAGCTCGTAGACCCCTCGGCCCGGGTGCTGCGCGAACCGGTCCCCGAGCCGGACCGCCGGACCGCGCGCCGAGCCACTCATTGGTGCCGCCCCAGACCGCACCCCGGAGCGGGCGCACGCCCTCTTCCCGACCGGTACGCGTCCCCGCGACACGGCGGCACACTTCGGGACCACCGCCGCTTGATCTCGCCGCCGGGGCCCCATCGGCCCGCGCTGCCCACTCTGCCTCCGGGCCGGCCGGGCTCCCGCCGAAGGCCGAGCCCGGCCGGCCCTGCCGCCGTCAGCGGCCGATCTGCTTCCTGGATATGCCCCGCAGGCGACGCCGCTGAGAGGAGTCCAGCAGGAGGTAGGCGGCCGCGGGCACGCCGATCAGCACCAGCAGCCCCGGCCAGAACCCGACCGTCCAGAACAACACGATGGCTGCCACTACCCCGGCAACCGCGACCTTTCCGCTCGTGGACACCTGCGGACACCTCCTCCTGCCGTCGACCACTACCCCCTCAACGCATCACCACGACCGCGCGTTCCCGAGCACCCGGACGGCCGCGAATCGGCCTGGACCGGCCGCGGCCCGGCCCCAGCCGGCCCGCGGGCGGCCACGCAGCGGGTTGCCCCGGCCGCCCGCGTCACCCCCGGTAGTCACGCGTGAGGAGCGCGTGTGCTCTCCGGGGTCTCCGTGGCCGGCGCCGGTGGCATCCCGGCTCCACTCCGGGCCGCGCCGCTCCTGGCGGCGGCTTCCGGGGCCCGTCGGCCCCGGACCCCGCTTCAGCTCCGGCTCCGCTCCGGCTCCGGCTCCGGCTCCGGCTCCGAAAGGAACTGGATCCGGACGCCGGGACCAGGGCACGGTGCGGCAACCATTCGGCCACTACGCGTCCCGGCGGCCCGCGTAGTGGCCGACGTGCCGCTTGCCGGGGGCCGGTGCCCGGACGACGATGGGGCGCTCCGGGTACCGCAGCACCACGGGAGGGTGACATGGACGATCCTTCGGTGGCGCTCCCGGGCGGGGCCGATCCCGCCGAGCGCACCCGGGAACTGCGCCGGGCGCATGCCGCGTTCACCCTGGAGGGGCGGGTCGAGGCTCCGGTCCGGGCGGTCATCGCGAAGTCCTGGCGGCGGTGTGCCCGGGCCCGGGTGAGCCCCGAGTGCGCGGCCCGGATGGAGCTGGCGGAGGCGGAGCTGCGGCCGTACCGCGAGGCGCACCCCCTGGCCCGGGTGATGCCGCTCTTCCGGGACCTCGTCGGGGCGTTCGCCGCGCACGGGGCGCATCTGCTGGCGGTTTGCGACGCGCGGGGCAGTCTGCTGTGGGTGGAGGGCGAACCGGGCACGCTGCGGCGGGCGGAGCGGCTCGGCTTCGTCCCGGGCGCTCGCTGGGCGGAGACGGCGATGGGGACCAACGCTCCCGGCACGGCGGTCGCGGTCGGCGAATCCGTGCAGGTCTTCGGAGCGGAGCACTTCAGCCGCAGCATCCATCCGTGGACCTGCGCGGCGGCTCCGGTGCGTGATCCCCGGACCGGCAGGGTGCTGGGGGCGGTGGACATCACCGGCGGCGACAGTCTCGCCCACCCCCATTCCCTCGCCTTCGTACAGGCGGTGGCGCGGGCGGCGGAGGCCCAGCTGGCCCTGGCCGACCCCCGCCCACCGGCCGCCCGGGACACCCTCACCGCGCTGGGTCAGGACGAGGCGCTGCTGGCCACGGGCGGGCGCCGGGTGTGGCTGGGACGGCGGCACAGCGAGATCATGGTGCTGCTCGCGCAGCACCCGGAGGGGCTGTCGGGCGAGGAGCTGGCGATCGAGCTGTACGAGGACGAGTCGGTGTCACCGGTGACCTTACGCGCCGAAATCTCCCGGTTGCGCGCACTGTTGGGGCCCGTCGGCCCCCTCTCGCGGCCCTACCGCACGGCTGGCCCGCTCGACGCCGACTTCACCGCCCTGACCCGGCACCTGGCCTCCGGCGCGGTCTCCGCCGCCCTCCGCCACTACCCCGGCCCCCTCCTGCCAGCCTCCACGGCGCCGGGAATCGTCCGGCTGCGCCGCCGGATCGAGGACCAGGCGAGGGCCTCCGTGATCGCCCGCGCGGACACCGGGCTGCTGACCGACTGGGTGTGCAGCCCGTGGGGCGCGGACGACAGGGAGGCGTGGCGGGCGCTGGCGGCGGCGCTGCCTCCCGGGGCCGGTCCGCCGCGCTGGCCCGCGTACGCGCCCTGGACCGGGAGCTCGGCGCGCCAGGGGCCGGTGTGCGGCAGCTCGCGCGCCCCGCCGGCCGTGGGCGCGCAACGTATCCGCAACCTGCCCGCTCCTAGCCTCCCGGCGAGCGCTGTCCGACGGTGGCCGGCGCCCGGCAAGGGAGGACACCATGGCCCGCTACGCTGCGCCCGGTACCGAGGGGGCGCTCATGTCGTACGCGTCCCGCTACGCCCACTTCATCGGCGGCGAATACGTCGAGCCCGCCCGCGGCCAGTACTTCGCGAACCCCTCCCCCGTCAACGGACAGACCTTCACTGAGGTCGCGCGCGGTACGGCGGAGGACGTGGAGCGGGCGCTGGACGCGGCGCACGCGGCCGCGCCCGCCTGGGGGCGGACCTCCGTCACGGAGCGGTCCACGATCCTGCTGCGCATCGCGGACCGGATGGAGCAGAACCTGGAGGCGCTCGCGGTCGCGGAGACGTGGGAGAACGGCAAGCCGGTACGGGAGACCCTGGCGGCCGACATGCCCCTGGCCGTCGACCAGTTCCGCTATTTCGCGGGAGCCCTGCGCGCGCAGGAGGGGGCCCTGAGCCAGTTGGACGACGACACGGTGGCGTACCACTTCCACGAACCGCTGGGCGTGGTAGGTCAGATCATCCCGTGGAACTTCCCGATCCTGATGGCGGTGTGGAAGCTCGCTCCGGCGCTGGCGGCGGGGAACACGGTGGTGCTCAAGCCGGCCGAGCAGACCCCGGCGTCGGTGCACTACTGGCTGAGCCTGGTGGCGGACCTGCTGCCGCCGGGCGTGGTGAACATCGTCAACGGCTTCGGGGAGGAGGCCGGGAAGCCGCTGGCGTCCAGCCCGCGCGTGGCGAAGATCGCCTTCACCGGGGAGACGACCACGGGGCGGCTGATCATGCAGTACGCGGCGGAGCACCTCAAGCCCGTCACCCTGGAGCTGGGCGGCAAGAGCCCGAACCTCTTCTTCGACGACATCTGGACCACCGACGACGAGCTGCGCGACAAGGCGCTGGAGGGCTTCACGATGTTCGCCCTCAACCAGGGCGAGGTGTGCACCAGCCCGTCCCGCGCCCTGATAGAGCGCGGCCGCTACGGCGACTTCCTGGACGCGGCCGTGGCCCGTACCGAACTGATCGTGCCGGGGCACCCGCTGGACACGGACACGATGATCGGCGCGCAGGCCTCGCGGGAGCAGCTCGAGAAGATCCTGTCGTACGTGGAGATCGGCCGGCAGGAGGGCGCGAAGGTCCTCACGGGAGGCGGGGCGATCGAGCACGGCGGGGAACTGGCGGGCGGCTTCTATGTCGAGCCGACCGTCTTCGAGGGCGACAACCGCATGCGGATCTTCCAGGAGGAGATCTTCGGCCCGGTGGTGTCCGTGACCTCCTTCGAGGACTTCGACGACGCGGTCCGGATCGCCAACGACACGGCGTACGGCCTCGGCGCGGGCGTGTGGACCCGCGACATCAACACGGCCTACCGCGCGGGCCGCGCGATCCAGGCGGGCCGCGTCTGGACGAACTGCTACCACGCGTACCCGGCGCACGCCGCCTTCGGCGGCTACAAGCAGTCGGGCATCGGCAGGGAGACCCACAAGATGATGCTGGAGCACTACCAGCAGACGAAGAACCTGCTGGTCAGCTACTCGCCGAAGCGGCTCGGGTTCTTCTGAGCGTCTTCGGAAGCCACATCGGCTTCCTCTCCCCTCCGCCCCGATCGCCAAGCCTATTCCCGGCCCTCGCCATGGCCGTACCGAAGACGTAGCACGCCCGGTCACGTCGCGCCGTGCTCCGTGGGGTCTGATGTACTTCAGTCGATCAGCGTTCTCGGTAGCGTGATCATCTACTGCATGGAGTGACCATGCGCCCGGCTGGTCTGTACGAGGGATTCCGGCGGAGAGCAATGAGGCTGCGATGAGTGAACTGACGAAGCCCCAGATCGAACTTCCGGGGGGTGATGCTCCCCAGGAGCTGACGATCCGGGACCTCGTCGTCGGGGACGGGCCTGAGGCGAAGCCGGGCAGGGTTGTCCGGGTTCACTACGTCGGGGTGACCTTCGAGTCCGGAAAAGAGTTCGACGCCTCCTGGGACCGGGGCCAGCCGTTCAAGTTCGCCGTGGGGGGTGGCAGGGTCATCAAGGGCTGGGACCGGGGACTCAGGGGGATGAAGGTCGGCGGTCGGCGCGAGATCATCGTTCCCCCGCGCCTCGGCTACGGCAATCAGTCCCCCTCGCCGTTGATCCCGGCAGGTTCCACGCTCGTCTTCGTGGTGGACCTGCTCTCCGTAGTCTGAGGAGGCCCCTTGATCCAGACTCAGCCCACGTCAGTCGGCGGCCCGGCGCCTGCCCCGTCGGCGGCGCGCGTACGGCAAGAGCCGCGGCGAGCGTTTGGCGGCCACGTCCTCGACCCAGCCGAAGGTCAGCAGCAGCAGGCCGAGCAGCGGGATGGCCACCAGCAGCGTGAACCATGGGCTGGCCAGCAGCCACTGGAGGTTCTTGTAGAAGAAGGGGACGCTCCAGAGGGGGTCGATCAGCGGGACGGCAACCACCAGCGCGGTCTCGTGCCAGAGGTAGACGCTGACAGCGCGCGCGTTGAGCAGGCTGACCAGGCCGTTCCAGCGTTCCAGAGGCCTGGGCCACTGCTCCCAGGACGGGCTGACGTGGAGCAGGATGGCAACGAAGCCGAGGGACCACAGGGCCTGGGCAATCGGCCAGGACTCGATGTCGGTCGGTTCGGTCGGATCGACCGGCCGGGTCTGCAGGTACCAGAAGCCGGCCACCATGATCAGCGGCGCGATGGACGGCAGTACGTACTGCGGGATCTTCTTGAGCAGCCCCTCCTGGTGGGCCATGCCGAGGATCCAGCAGGAGCCGAACATGGTGAAGTCGTTGGCGGTCTCCCAGACCCGGCTGTAGATGAACTCCTGGTCGGCGAAGAACGTGTTCATGACGATCAACAGCGCCAGGGGAGTGAACAGCGTCACCACCGGAATTCGTCGCAGTGCCCGGAGCATCAGCGGTGAGAGCAGGACGTACCACAGGTAGGCCCGGAGGTACCAGAGCGGGACGATGATCTGCGCGGCCCAGGTGTGTTCCACGAGATGGTGGAAACCGGGCAGGTCGTCCGCGTACGGCGGAGTGCTCAGCGGCAGGATCCAGAACCCCAGCTTGGCCCACCACCAGGTGGGATGGCCGTCGGAATGGGGGCCCCAGCCGTCGAGGATCTGGAGGGCGATCATGGCGGCGCCGAACAGCCACATCGGCGGCAGCAGCCGGCGCAGTCGGCCGCGGATCACGCCGAGAGCGGGACGGCTGAGCGAGCGGGCCATCAGCGAGCCGGCCAGCGCGAACATCACGCCCATCGACGGGAAGACGAGGGGCAGCCAGAACCAGCCGAAGTTGTGGTACAGCGCCACGCGAACCAGCGCCAGCGCGCGCAGTAGGTCGAGATAACGGTCCCGGCCGCCCTTTCGTTCGGACGGTGCCTGCGGATCCGGCTCCTGTCGCAGAACGGCGGGGACTCTCAACTGGACGGTGTCCTGGGTGCGCCCGAGCTCGATGGATGCAGTCACGGTCATGCCTCCACCGGTGCAGCGACCTCGCCGGTGCGCCGGAGCTTCTGCCAGCGCAGTCTGCCACCGGTCATCGCCGTGATCGCGGACTGCAACAGGACGATGTACATCAGCTGCCGGTACACCAGTTGCTGGATCGGCAGGCTGATCAGGTGCCAGGGCTTCTCACGGTCGAGCCGAAAGGCGTACCAGGAAAGTGCGGCCTGGAGCAGAATGAAGCCGCCCCAGCTCGTGAGCGTGAGTGGGGCGTCCCCGAACAGCACGCCGTAGAGCAGGAACAAGTCGACCAGCGGCGCCAGCAGCGGGGCGACCACGCCGAACAGCACGACGAGCGGCAGCCCGAGTCGGCCGAAGCGCCCGGCCGGACCGCGGGAGGTCACCGCGCCACGGTGCTTCCACATCGCCTGCATGCTGCCGTAGCTCCAGCGGTACCGCTGGGACCAGAGCTGCTGGAGGCTGGCGGGAGCCTCGGTCCAGGCGCGGGCGTGCTCGGCGTAGACGATCCTCCAGCCGTCGCAGAGCACCGCGATGGTGATGTCGGTGTCCTCGGCGAGGGTGTCGTCGCTCATCCCGCCGACCCGCTGCAGGACCTCGATGCGGAAGGCACCGACCGCGCCGGGAATGGTCGGGATGACGCCCAGCATGTCGTACATCCGGCGGTCCAGATTGTGGCCGAGGACGTACTCGATGTGCTGCCAGGCTCCGATCAGGCTCTCGCGGTTGCCGACCTTGGCGTTGCCCGCGACCGCGCCGATCGCCGGGTCGCCGAAGGGCTGGACCAGCTCGCGCACGGTGGACGGCTCGAAGACGGTGTCGCCGTCCATCATCACGATGATGTCGTGCGAGGCGGCCGCGATACCGGTGTTGAGCGCGCGGGACTTGCCGCCGTTGACCTTGCGGATCAACCGGACGAACGGCAGGTCCATCTCCTCGACGATGTCCGCGGTGCCGTCCGTGGAGCCGTCGTCGATGACGATCACCTCGATCGCATAGTCGCTGGCGGCCAGGGAGTTGAGGGTGTTGGCTATGCACTCGCGCTCGTTGTAGGCCGGGACCAGTACGGTGACCGGCTCGGTGACGGGCGGTCCCCAGGCGTCCCGCCGCTTGGAGCGGCGGGCGTGGATCGGTGCGAGGACGAGCATCAGCGCGAACCGGCCGAAGTTGAGGAAGCCGACGAGGGCCAGCAGCCCGACCAGCACCGGCAGGGTGAGCACGGCGACGTGGGTGGCCCAGATGAATCCCTTGCCCGCCCACAGCTGGAATCCGTGCACCGGCACGGTGGCGCTGGAGGCGCCGAGTGCCTCGGAGATGGTGGTGAAGCGGTAGCCCTGGGCCTGCAGCTTGTCGATGATCTGCCCGAGCGCGGTGATGGTCTGGGTGCGGTCACCCCCCGCGTCGTGCAGCAGGATCAGCGCGCCCGCACCGGGCTTGGACGGCATCGCCGCCTTGACGATCTCCTCGACGCCGGGACGCTTCCAGTCGTCGGTGTCGCGGTCGATGAACGCGGTGAGGTAGCCGCGCGCGCCCACATACTTGATCACCGGGTAGTTCCAGTCGTCCATCGCCGAGGCGTCGGAGGAGTACGGCGGACGGAACAGCGCGCTGTGGACGCCCGCGACGCCGGCCAGCGCCAGCTGCGTCTGCGCCATCTCCCAGCTGATCCGGGCGTGGGACTGGTACACCAGATCGGGGTGGGTGAAGGTGTGCACGCCGAGTTCGTGGCCGCCCGCGACGATCTGCCGGATCAGCTCCGGGTTGCGCGTGGTCATGGCGCCGGTCACGAAGAAGTCCGCACGGACGTTGCGGGCCGCGAGCACCTCCAGGATCTTCGGAGTCCACTCCGGCGAGGGACCGTCGTCGAAGCTCAGAACCACGGTGCGGTCGGGTATGTGATAGCTCACGGGCTGCGCGTTCTTGGTGCCGCGCGCGTCGATGATCGGACCGCCCTTGAGCAGGTTGTCCGGCACGGTCGTCTTGTCGACCGAGATCGCGATCCGGGAGTCGTGGAACGCCTCATTGGTGGCGAGGCCGCGCAGGACGAGGAGCGCAAGCAGGCACGCCAGCAGGGACAGCGGCATGAAGAAGCGCAGTGGCGGCGCGGCCAGTCGGCGCGGCCTCAGCACGGACTGCCGGCGGCGCTGGTGGCGGGACAATGACGCTCCTGGAGATGGGTGGTGCGGGCGATCAGGGGTGCTTGGCCGGTGGGCCCGAAGGCCTTGCCCCGTGCGGCGCGGTGGTCGTCGGCTTCGACGTGGTGGTCGTCGGTTTCGATGTGGTGGCCGTGAGCTTCGATGTGGTGGCCGAGGACTTCGTCCGGGGTGTAGCCGACCGCGCGGCCGTCCGAGGTGCGGACGGCGGGGTGGGCGACAGCGACGGCACGGGTGAGGGCGAGGGGGCGGGCGACCGCGAGGGCTGCGCGGGTATGCCCATCGCCGGGGCGTCCGCCTGCACACCGATCAGGCTGCTGCCCATGGCGACCGCCAGGATCGCGCCGACCACGGAGACCGGCCAGCCCAAGCCCCGCAACAGACGGCCGCGCAGACCCGACTGGTCGACGAACACCGGTGCGGGAGCGGGCTCCTCAAAGCTCGACTCGGACATGTCAGGCTGTGCCTGGTGCGCCGGTCCGCGTTCGATGGAAGTGACGACTGGGCGCACCTTGCGAGGGCCTTTCATTGCAGGGTACGTAGACCGCGGGATCGCAGGCGAACGCTAGTGCACCGGGCTGAGTCGACTTGGGCTCGATGTCGCCATTTGGCACGATCCGCTCAGGTGCTGTAATCAGATCGAAATGGAATCGGTGATACCGGTTAGTAGGCCTGCCCACACGGCCGCCCGGCACTGATCGGTGCGTGTTCAGCCGGAGCCGTTCCGCCGGGACCAGCGGTGGCCGGGGTCGCGTAGGTCACTCCGGTGGGCACCCCGAACCTTAGGATGACCCCCTCGTGTGATCAGCCAGTGATCCTCATGCAAAGGGCGCGTCCAGGTACCGCCTCTACGCCCCAAGGAGCCCGTGTGAGCCAGCCCCGCCGCACCTCTCGTCGCCGCGTCTGGACCGCGCTCACGCTGCCTGCCCTCCTGTGCGTGCTCGCCGCGTGTTCCGGCGCCCCCAGTGACGATGCCGCCGCGCCCGCCCCCAGCGCCTCGCCGACCCCGCCCGGACCGCCGGGAACCCTGTTCGACGACTTCCACTACAGCGGCCCCGACGACCCCTCGCTCACCGCCCACGGCTGGGAGGTCCGTACCGGTGGGGGTGGCCCGGGGATCAAGGACAGCTGGTCCACCGCTGGTGCCAGCTTCCCCTCCGACACGACCGCCCAGGGGGGCAGGGTCCTGCAGCTGCAGGCCTCCACCGACGGCACCAAGCAGGGCACCAAGCAGGTCGAGGTGCAGAGCACCGGTACCGCCCTCTTCACGGGGACCTTCGCCGCTCGGGTCTACCTGAGCGACAAGCCCACAAGCGGTCGCAACGGCGACCACGTCGTCCAGACCTTCTTCCCGATTTCCGCCTCGGACTCCTCGACGGACTACAGCGAACTCGACTGCGAGTACATGCCGAACGGCGGCTGGGGTTCGGTGGGTCCGCGACTCGACACCACGAGCTGGTACAAGGCCGATCCGCCGGACCGGGTCACCCACGCGCTCAAGCAACACCTCGAGGGCTGGCACATCATGATGATCACCGCCGTGAACGGAAAGGTCACCTACTCCCTGGACGGCAAGGAGCTGTTCACCAGCTCCGGCAAGTACGTCCCGCACGAGAAGATGGACATCCACTTCAGCAACTGGCTCATCGACCTTCCCTTCACCGGTGGTCCACGCACATGGGACATGAAGGTCAACTGGTTCTACTACAAGGCCGGTGAGGCCGTCTCTCAGGCAGATGTCCAGAAAACGGTGGACGGCTTCTACAGTGCCGGCACCAACTACATCAACACCGTGCCGAAGTCCTGACCCCGCTCCGGGGTCTGGCGGCCGCAATTCGTTCCTGCGATCGGCCACCTGCCGCTCCGCAAACGGCAAGAGCCCCGCTGGCCTGGACTTCCGTCCAGGCCGGCGGGGCCGAGCAGCACCGTGCCGGCGACGTCCAGGAAGGAGCCTGCCGCCCGCTCGTAGGGCCGGGTCCCGGCTGACGAAACGGCCGTCCAGCTCGAGGAGCAGCCGACCCGCCGTCGGCCTCGTCCGCAAGGCACCGCACCAGTGACGACTGCCCGGTACGCGGTCACCGTGGCCGCCTGATCCGGACTTTTCCGTGAGCGCGACGCGGCGTTCGGGGTCAGGTCGTGGTGACGGTGGAGTGGGTGGATTCGTCGACGTCGAGGGTGAAGACGTCGGGGCGGGCATAGTGGCCGGTCGGGTCGAAGTCGAAGCGTGCGCGGACGAGGTCGTCGAGGTCGAGTTCGACGGCCAGGATGCCTTCGCCATCGCGCAGTGGGCCCGCCAGGACCTCTCCGAGCGGGGAGACGACGACGGAGCCTCCGCCGATCAGGACCGTGCCGGGATCGTTTCCCTGGACCGGGCGGACGTCGTCCGGCAGGGCATCGCGGCGCAGGTACTGGTTGGCGCTGAGGACGAAGCACCGCCCCTCCAGGGCGATGTGGCGCATGCTGGCCTGCCAGGCGTCGCGGTCGTCCACGGTCGGGGCGCACCAGAGGTCGACCCCCTTGGCGTACATCGCGGTGCGGAACAGCGGCATGTAGTTCTCCCAGCAGATCGCCGCGCCGAGGCGGGCAGTGCCGGTGTCGACGACCGTGAGCGTCGAACCGTCGCCCTGCCCCCAGAGGTAGCGTTCGGCCGCCGTCGGCATCAGCTTGCGGTGCAGGCCCAGGTAGCCTTCGGGGCCGAAGAAGAGCGCGACGCAGTACAGGGTGCCGCCCTGGCGTTCGACCGCCCCGACCACGGCGTGGATGCCGAGTTCCCGGGCGAGGGCCGCCAGGGCGCTGACCTCGGGGCCGGGGACGTCGATGGCGGCGGCGTGGTAGCGGCGGAACAGGTCCCGGCCGGCCGGGGTACGGCTGCCCACGGTGATGCCGAAGTCCAGGCCTTTCGGGTAGCCGCCGAGGAACGCCTCGGGCAGGACCACCACCTCGGCTCGGTGGACGAAGGCGGCTTCACGGATGAGTTCCTCCGCACGCACCAGCGCGGTCGGCGTGTCGAACAGCGGGGCGGCCGCCTGGACGACGGCGGCGGTGACGGTGCGCCGGGCCCCGTCAGCAGCGGGAGGCGCGGAGTTCATGGCGTCCATGTCGGAATTCCTCACGTGTAGGGCCGGTCACGGGGGGGGCGGGCACCTCAGGCGGCCCGGCCGTTCGCCGGGGCGTCTTCCAGCTCGTAGAAGCCGTGCCCGTCGAGGAAGCGGACGGTGCCGAGGTCGCGCGGCAGGACCTCGTCCACGTCGTGGGCCATCGACGCCGAGCTCTCCTCCCCCCACCACGGCGACCGGCTCGAATTCCGCCAGCTTCGCCGCCGTTGCCCGCACGTCCCCGCGGTGCACCAGATCCGCCGCATAGGGGTGCGGATCCGGCCTGCCCGCGTAGAGCGCCGGCACGTCGAGGGTGCTCTGGACCCTGACCGGCGTGTATCCGGCGTCGAAGAAGCCGACGGCGTCCGCTGCGACAGGGCGTAGGTGTCGACCAGGGAGATATGGCGGTCGGTCATGCAGATCAGGGCCTTTCAGTGCGGCGCTGGACAGGCATGGGGAACGTCAGTGAGCGGTCCAGCCCCCGTCGACGGCCAGCGCCTGGCCGGTGACGTAGGAAGCCTCGGCGGAGGAGAGCCACAGGACCGCTGAGGCGACCTCCTCGGGCCGGGCCAGACGAAAACAGCATCCAGTAGCCGTGCCCGGCGAGCAGACCGGCGACCAGACCGCCCAGTGCCACACCGAGATTGACGGCCCAGTAGATGAGGCTGTAGGCGCGCGGTCGGTCCGCACTCGGCACGGCGGCGGCGACCAGCGCGGCGGCGGCCGGCCGGTAGACGTCCGCCGCGACGCCGACCAGCAGGGCTGCGGCCAATATCATCGGCAGGCCGCGGGCCACGGCCAGCAGGGCGATGGCGACGGAACTCGCGAGAAGGCCGGTCACCAGGGCAAGACGAGGGCCCCACCTGTCGGCGAGCAAACCCCCTACCAGCTGGGAGACGAGCCCGCCGACGCCGACCGTGCCGAGCACGAATCCGGCGTTCCGGGTCGAGACTCCCTGTCTCCCAGATAAAGGACCAGAAAGGGGACGGCCATACTGCCGATGCGGTTGATGAACTGACCGGTGAATACGATCCAGAAACTTCTCGGTAACCCACCCAAGTGGGCCGCGACACGTGTGCTCACATTCTTGTAATTGAGTGTCAAAATCCCCCCACCCCGTTGAACGGCAGCCGACCACTCCCCCCGCAGTCATCAGGGTGTCGCTGTCAGAAGGCTTTCAAGGCGTCCCGGACCTTCGATTTCGGGACGCTCGGACGTCATAGTGGTTCCGCTTGTTCCGTTCGCGCCGCCGTCCACCCAGGTCCAGAGCCAGCGGTCATCCCGCCGCACGGGGCCTTGCCGCAGGACCAGCGGGGGAGCTTCGATCCTCCCCGTGCTGTGCAGGGCGGCGTCACCCCATTTCACGAGGCACTCCTTGTAGGTCCAGTGGAGGGCTGCGCACGCCTGCGGGTCCGGGGCCGCCTCGACCGCCGCCCGCTCCCTCGGCGTGAGCATCCGGTGCGCCGCGGCGAGGCGGACGGAGTTCAGGGACGTCCCCTCGATGTCCACGGCCACCCTCCCGGGGCCGGCGGCGGCCGCTACGCGACCCGCGGTGTGGCTCAGGCTGACGGACAGCTCCGGGAGCTCGGGGATCCGGGGCCGGCCGTGGTCCGTGGCACCGCAGTCGGGGCACGAGTGGGTGTACGAGAGACCGGCGGCCTCCGCCCCGGTGGCACGGGCGGCGCACGCACGGACCAGCAGGTGAGCCGCCAGGTAGTCCTCCCGGTCGAGCGGCGAGGCGAAAAGGGCGGCGCGCGCGTGCTCTGCGGCGGTGAGCGCCGCCCGTAGCGGACGGAGCACGGCCAGCACGCGGGCGGTGTCCGCCCAGCGGACGTGGGTGGAAGCGGGCGTCATGGCGGCTCACCTGTCCTCGGGGGCGTCGGCCCGACGCAGCCGACGCACGGCCGGGACGGCCAGGAGGGCCCCCGACACGGCCAGGGTCATCACCCCGCTGCCGAGCAGGACGCGGCCCGTACCGAAGAGGGAGGAGGCCGGGCCCGCGAGCGCCTGTCCAACCGGCAGCATGACCAGCGAACCGGCCAGGTCGTACGCGGAGACCCTGTTGAGCACGGCCGTTGGTACCTGGGTCTGGATGCTCGTGGACCACATCACTCCCCAGAACGACATTCCGGCGCCCGCCACCGCCATACAGAGCGCGATCGCCGGTACCGGCAGATGCGCGCCGACGGAAGCCGGGTAGAGGGCGAAGCCGGCAAAGGCGAGCGCGCCGGCACGCAGCATCCGCAGCGGACGCAACCGCAGGGCGAGCAGCCCGCCGAGGATCGTGCCGGCTCCCAGCGCGGAACTGATCAGGCCGAAGGAACGCGGCCCGTGCTCGTCGACCACGCTCGCCGCGACCAACGGCACCGCGGGCCCCCACACGGTGAGGGTGAGCACGCACCAGATCACGATGACGCTCCACAGCCACGTACGGGCCGTGAACTCCTGCCAGCCTTCCTGCAGATCACGAAGGACGCTGGTGGGGCGCTGCTTGCCGCCGGGTGCGCGGCCACGGCCGTCTTCCGGCGCCTGCGGCCGGTGCCGGATCAGGAGCAGACAGACCGCGCTGAGCAGGTACGTTCCGGCGTGCAGGACGAAGACGCCGCCCGCCGGGGCGAACGCGACGCCCACGCCGGCGAGCGCGGGGCCCGCAAGCGCCATGACGGACTCCGCGACCCGGATCGCGCCGTTGGCCTTCTGTACGTCGTCGACGAGGGCCGGGATCGTGCTGGCCACCCCGGGCTGGAAGACGGCCGTGGCCGCGCCGCTCACCGCTCCGATCGCGCAGACCTGCCACAGCACCACGTGGCCGGAGAAGAAGAGGGCGGCGGTGAGTGCCTGCGTGGCGACCCGGGCCAGGTCGGCGGCGATCATCAGCCGCCGGGTGTCCACCCGGTCGGCGAAGACACCGCCGAAGAGGATCAGGGCCACGAAACTCGCCAGCGGGGCGGCCATCGCCAGACCCACCGCGCCGGCGTCGTAGCCGACGTGCAGGAGGCCCGCGGCCAGAGCGACGGGCAGCATGGTCTCGCCCAGCCGGGCGGCCGCACGCGCCGTGAGGAACAAGGCGAAGTCCCGCGAGCGAACCGGCCTGCCGGCCGGTGCGTCAGCGTCCGGGCTCTGGTCACGGACCGCGTCATCCGCCGAACAGCCGGGCATACGAACAGAACCCCCTTTCCCTGATTCGTGAATGACCCTTAGAGCTCGTAACAGGATCTTGATGAGATGTCCTGGTCAGCCGTGACCGGTGTGACGATTCGGCCGTTCGGGATGGTGTGAGTACTCGGCCGTGGA
>NZ_JBEZLW010000014.1:119333-185697 GCF_040652395.1 Streptomyces sp. NPDC048269 | reverse complement strand
GCGATGGTGGCCGCGAAACTGCTGCTCGACGCTGTCAGCTGAGAGACGTGAGAGGGGTCCGCGAGAACCACGCGGACCCGACCTGCCATGGTCAGGCAACCGCGTCACGCGGTTGCCGGCCCGTCGCCGTACCCACCCGGGGATTCCCTCACTGGGCGCCGGGCCGCACCAGCCCGCTCTCGTACGCGTACACCGCCGCCTGCACCCGGTCACGCAGGCCCAGCTTCGTCAGCACATGCCCCACGTGCGTCTTGACCGTCGTCTCGCTCACGAACAGGTCCGCCGCGATCTCCGCGTTCGACAGACCCCGGGCGACCAGCTTCAACACCTCGACCTCACGCTCCGTCAGCGTCCCCAGCGTGTTCGGCACACCGTCCTCACCCGACGGCAGATGCCCCGCATACTTGTCCAGCAGCCGACGCGTGATGCTCGGCGCGAGCATCGCCTCACCCGCCGCCACCACCCGGATCGCCTGCACCAGCTCATTGGCCGGCGCGTCCTTCAGCAGGAACCCGCTCGCCCCCGCCCGCAGCGCCTCCACCACGTACTCATCCAGATCGAACGTGGTCAGGACGAGCACCTTCGCCGGACCGTCCCGGCCCGGACCGGTGATCTGCCGGGTGGCCTCCACCCCGTCCATCCGCGGCATCCGGATGTCCATCAGCACCACGTCCGGCTGCAGCGCGCGCACCTGGTCCAGCGCCTGCAGGCCGTCCCCGGCCTCCCCGACCACCGCCAGATCCTGCTCCGCCTCCAGGATCATCCGGAAACCGGTGCGCAGCAGCGGCTGGTCGTCGACCAATAGGACGCGGATCGCCACGGGGTCTACCTCGTATTCGTCGGACGGCTTCGGCGGGCCCGCCCATTCTGCCCTGACCCGGCGATCAGGAATCCGCCGGGCCGACCGGCCCGCCCCGCGGCGCCACCGCCAGCGGATACACCGGGGGAGTCCCGCCGAACTCGGGACACACCGCCCGGTGATCGCACCAGCCGCACAGCTTCGTCGGCCGCGGCCGCCACTCGCCCGTCTCCGTCGCCTCCCGGATCGCCTCCCACAGTGCGAGCAGCTTGCGCTCCACCCGCTCCAGATCCGCGATCACCGGGTCGTACGTCAGCACGTCCCCGCTGCCCAGATACACCAGCTGCAGCCGCCGCGGCACCACCTGCTTCAGCCGCCACACCACCAGCGCGTAGAACTTCATCTGGAACAGCGCACCCTCGGCATACTCCGGCCGCGGCGCCTTGCCCGTCTTGTAGTCGACGATCCGCACCTCACCCGTCGGCGCGACATCCACGCGGTCGATGATCCCGCGCAGCCGCAGCCCCGACTCCAGCTCGGTCTCCACGAAGAACTCCCGCTCCACCGGCTCCAGCCGCGTCGGGTCCTCCAAGGTGAACCACCGCTCCACCAGCGCCTCGGCCTCCGTCAGCCACCGCGCCAGCTCCGCCCCCTCGTCACCCGCCGGGAACAGCTCCGTCAGCTCCGGCTTCGCCTCCAGCAGCCGGTCCCACTGCCCCGGGATCAGCGCCTTCGCCCGCGGCGCCGTCCGCTCCTCGGCCGGATGGTCGAAGAGCCGCTCCAGCACCGCATGCACCAGCGTCCCGCGGGTAGCAGCGGCACTGGGCTTCTCCGGCAGCTTGTCGATCACCCGGAACCGGTACAGCAGCGGGCACTGCATGAAATCGCTCGCCCGAGAAGGAGAGAGCGAGGAAGGCGCCACGGCGCTGGGCACCACGTCTGCCGGACCGGTGCCGGGGCTCGTCGTCATGCGTAAAACCCTACGGCCCGCGACCGACAGCACACGCATACCATCGACGCAAAGGCACCTTGCACTGCATGATCGGTACATCACACCCCGCCGCACCATCAACGCGACGCACGCACCACAACCCCCCAGACACCCTCCGGGGGAACCCCCAGAACGAAGGAAAGCCGTGGCAGACACCGACGAAACCGGAGAGCGCGGAGGCCGGCGCTCCGGACCGGGCGGCGGACTCCTCATGGGCCGCCCCTTCGGCGTACCGGTCTACGTCTCGCCCAGCTGGTTCCTCGTCGCCGCCCTCATCACCTGGGTCTTCGGCGACCAGCTCGACCGGATCCTGCCGGACCTCGGACCCGTCCGCTACCTGGTCTCCCTCTTCTTCGCAGTCGCCTTCTACGCCTCCGTCCTGGTCCACGAACTCGCGCACACCGTCGCCGCCCTCCGCTTCAAACTCCCCGTGCGCCGCATCCAGCTCCAGTTCTTCGGCGGCGTCTCCGAGATCGAGAAGGAATCCGAGACCCCCGGCCGCGAATTCGTCCTCGCCTTCGTCGGCCCCCTCCTCTCCCTCCTCCTCGCCGGAGCCTTCTACCTCGGCATGAAGGCCGTCGACCCCGCCACCGTCCCCGGCGTCCTCCTGGCCGGCCTGATGATCTCCAACCTGCTCGTCGCCGCCTTCAACCTGCTCCCCGGCCTCCCCCTCGACGGCGGCCGCATGCTCCGCGCCGTCATCTGGGGCATCACCGGCAAACCCATGACCGGCACCGTCGCCGCCGCCTGGATCGGCCGAGGCCTCGCCATCGCCGTCCTCCTCGGCCTGCCCCTCCTCACCCACACCGGGGCCGTCGGCAACCGCAGTACCGAGATCGGCGGCATGGACACCGTCATGGACGCCCTGCTAGCCGCCATCCTCGCCGCCATCATCTGGACCGGCGCCGGCAACAGCCTGCGCATGGCCCGCCTGCGCGAACACCTCCCCGAACTCCAGGCCCGTACCCTCACCCGGCGCGCCATCCCCGTCGAGAACGCCACGCCCCTCTCGGAAGCCCTGCGGCGCGCCAACGAAGCCGGCGCCCGCGCCCTCGTCGTCGTCGACGGCCACGGAGCCCCCACCGCCATCGTCCGCGAGAGCGCCATCGCCTCCGTCCCCGAACACCGCCGCCCCTGGATCGCCGTCAGCACCCTCGCCCAGGACCTCACCGACGGCATGAAGGTTTCAGCGGAACTCACCGGAGAAGAACTCCTCGACCACCTCCGCGCCACCCCCGCCACCGAGTACCTCGTCCTCGAACCCACCGGCGAGATCTACGGAGTCCTGTCCACCCTCGACGTCGAAAAGGCCTTCGTGAAGGCCATGGCGCGGCCCCAGTCCTGAAGCCAATACACTGGTCACATGTCCGAACCGACCGGTGCCGCCCGCCGACGCGGGCCCTTCGAGGTCGGGGACCAGGTTCAGCTCACCGACCCCAAGGGCCGCCACTACACGTTCACGCTCGAAGCCGGGAAGAATTTCCACACCCACAAGGGTTCCTTCCCGCACGACGAGCTGATCGGTGCTCCCGAGGGCAGTGTTGTCCGCACCACGGGCAACGTCGCGTACCTCGCGCTGCGCCCCCTGCTCCCCGACTATGTCCTGTCCATGCCCCGCGGTGCCGCCGTGGTCTACCCCAAGGACGCGGGCCAGATCCTGGCCTTCGCCGACATCTTCCCCGGCGCCCGCGTCGTCGAGGCAGGCGTCGGATCCGGCTCCCTGAGCAGCTTCCTGCTGCGCGCCATCGGCGACCAGGGCATGCTCCACAGCTACGAGCGCCGCGCGGACTTCGCCGAGATCGCCACCGCCAACGTCGAGCGCTACTTCGGCGGCCCGCACCCCGCGTGGCAGCTGACCGTCGGCGACCTCCAGGACAACCTGTCCGACAGCGACGTCGACCGCGTGATCCTCGACATGCTCGCCCCCTGGGAGTGCCTGGAGGCCGTCTCCAAGGCCCTGGTCCCCGGCGGCATCCTCTGCTGCTACGTGGCCACCACCACCCAGCTCGCCCGGACCGTCGAATCCATCCGCGAGTTCGGCTGCTACGCCGAACCGCAGCCCTGGGAATCGATGATCCGCAACTGGCACGTCGAGGGCCTGGCCGTCCGCCCGGACCACCGGATGATCGGCCACACCGGCTTCCTCGTCACCGCCCGCCGCCTCGCGGACGGCGTCGAGCCCCCGCTGCGCCGCCGCCGCCCCTCCAAGGGCGCCTACGGCGAGGACTACGACGGCCCCGGCAGCGACCGCTCCGCGTAGCCGTCCGCCGGACCCACCAACACGAAGGCGCCGTGGCGCAGTTCCCCGGACGAACCGGGAACTGCGCCACGGCGCCTTTTCGTTGTCGGGGTATCAGCCCGCCCCGGCCGTCGGCCCGGGCGCCGAGCCCGGATGCCGATCCCGCTGCGGACCCGGGTATCGGCTCCCGCCGGTCCGGCCGCCGCGGACCCAGTCGTTCCACCTCGGTGTGAGGTATGGCACGATGCTGGCTCCCCGTCACCCTTCGCACAGGAGACACCCCGCGTGCTGCACAGCCCCGCCGAGCTCGCGCCGACCCTGGAACCCCTGGCGCACAGCCACGCCAGGCCCCTCCACTGGCTCGCCACGGCCACCGCCATGGCCGCCGTCATAGCCACCGCGGGACTCGTCCAGCCGGCCACCGGCACCCCTGTGGCCACCGGCACCCCCGCGGCCACCTCCGGCGCCGCGAACGGCCCGCAGGCCGCCGCCCCCGACGCGTCGGCGGTCACCTACCCCCTCGACTGCAAGGGCGCCCCGCAGACCGTCACCGCCACCGCCCAGGGAGACCTCGACGGCGACGGCCGCCCCGAGACCGTGGCCGCCGTCCGCTGCGACGCCGGCTCCGGCACCCCGCCCCACGCGCTCTACGTACTCACCCGGGACCGGGCCGACGGCGCCCGCCCCCGCGTCGTCGCCACCCTCCTCGACACCCCGCAGCGACAGACCGCCACCGATCTCACCGTGCGCGACGGAGTCGTCACCGCCACGCTCCTCGGCTACTCCTCACCGGAAATCCCGCGCTACAGCCCGGACGTGAAGAAGCTCGCCAAGTGGCGCTGGAGCGGCGGAAAATTCCGCCAGGAGCTGACGGACTCGACCGCCAGGAGTGTTTGAAGCGTCACTCGGCGTCTGGACCGAAGACTTCCACCCTGTCCGAAACGCGCCTTACGTGGATGCAGTCACCCGGACATTCCTTCGCCGAGTCCACCACGTCCTGGAGCAGCGTCAGCGGAACCGGAGTGGTCGCCCCCGCCGCCTGCAGCAGCTCGTCGTCGGCGCTCTTCACATACGCCAGACCATCGATGTCCAGCTCGAACACCTCCGGCGCGTACTGCGCGCAGATCCCGTCCCCGGTGCAGAGGTCCTGGTCGATCCAGACCTCAAGCGGCTCGCCGGCCCCGCCGACACCGTCAGTCCGGTCGGCGGTTGCCTCCTGCTGCACGCTCATATCTCCTGCCGTTCCCTGCGCTGAGTGATCCATCCCGGCCACTTCTCGCAGCAAGTCGCGCGAGCTCTGACGGGTGTTGAACACTTCGACCTTACAACCGGCCGCTTTCAGATGTTGATGGGTGGGTATTTCCTTGGCGTGAGGGAGTACGCAAGGGTGAAGATCGGACACACCTCTACCGTCTTTGTGATCTAGGGGTTTCAATCACCACCAGCCCAGGTAGGGTCAGGAAGCGTCCAGCTCCCC
Source organism: Streptomyces sp. NPDC048269 (assembly GCF_040652395.1). NCBI lineage: Bacteria > Bacillati > Actinomycetota > Actinomycetes > Kitasatosporales > Streptomycetaceae > Streptomyces > Streptomyces sp. NPDC048269. Next base: position 180,191 of record NZ_JBEZLW010000014.1, on the reverse strand, counting down.
TTGGAGGAGGTGAGGACCGTGGCAGCCCACGACGACGACATCAACCGCGGCATCCGGCCCGGGCGAGGGTCTGAGGACCCCGCCGGCCAGGTTGCCTATCTCGAGCAGGAAATCGCCGTCCTGCGACGTAAGCTCGCCGACTCTCCGCGACACACGAGGATTCTCGAAGAGCGGATCGTCGAGCTGCAGACAAATCTTGCCGGCGTCTCCGCACAGAACGAACGACTCGCGAATACCCTCCGTGAGGCCCGCGACCAGATCGTCGCCCTCAAGGAAGAAGTCGACCGGCTCGCACAGCCGCCGGCCGGATTCGGTGTCTTCCTGCAGTCCAATGAGGACGGCACCGTCGACATCTTCACCGGCGGCCGAAAGCTCCGCGTGAACGTCAGCCCCAGCGTCGAGCCGGAAGACCTCCGGCGCGGCCAGGAGGTCATGCTCAACGAGGCCCTCAACGTGGTCGAGGCCATGGAATTCGAGCGGGCCGGGGACATCGTCACCCTCAAGGAGATCCTCGAGGACGGCGAGCGCGCCCTGGTGGTCGGGCACACCGACGAGGAGAGGGTGGTGAGGCTCGCCGAGCCGCTCCTGGACATCACCATCCGCCCCGGCGACGCCCTCCTGCTCGAACCCCGCTCCGGCTACGTCTACGAGGTCGTCCCCAAGAGCGAGGTCGAGGAACTCGTCCTCGAAGAGGTCCCGGACATCGACTACGACAAGATCGGCGGCCTGGGCGACCAGATCGAGCTGATCCGCGACGCGGTCGAGCTCCCCTACCTCTACCCGGACCTGTTCAAGGAGCACGAACTGCGCCCGCCGAAGGGCATCCTGCTCTACGGTCCCCCCGGCTGCGGCAAGACGCTCATCGCCAAGGCCGTCGCCAACTCCCTTGCCAAGAAGGTCGCCGAGGTCACCGGCCAGCCCGCCGGAAAGTCCTACTTCCTGAACATCAAGGGCCCCGAACTCCTCAACAAGTACGTCGGCGAGACCGAGCGGCACATCCGCCTCGTGTTCCAGCGTGCCCGCGAGAAGGCCAGCGAGGGCACCCCCGTCATCGTCTTCTTCGACGAGATGGAGTCCCTCTTCCGCACCCGCGGATCCGGCGTCAGCTCGGACGTGGAGAACACCATCGTCCCGCAGCTGCTCGCCGAGATCGACGGCGTGGAAGGCCTGGAGAACGTCATCGTCATCGGCGCCTCCAACCGCGAGGACATGATCGACCCGGCCATCCTGCGCCCCGGCCGGCTCGACGTGAAGATCAAGATCGAGCGCCCGGACGCCGAGGCCGCGAAGGACATCTTCGCGAAGTACCTCAAGGCCTCGCTGCCCCTGCACACGGACGACCTGTCCGAGCACCAGGAATCGCGGCCCGGCACTGTCCACAGCATGATCCAGACCGTCGTCGAGCAGATGTACGCCGAAACCGAGGAGAACCGCTTCCTCGAGGTGACGTACGCCAACGGCGACAAGGAAGTCCTCTACTTCAAGGACTTCAACTCGGGCGCCATGATCCAGAACATCGTGGACCGTGCGAAGAAGATGGCCATCAAGGACTTCCTCGAGCACAACCAGAAGGGTCTGCGCGTCTCCCACCTCCTCCAGGCCTGCGTGGACGAGTTCAAGGAGAACGAGGACCTGCCCAACACCACCAACCCGGACGACTGGGCCCGGATCTCCGGAAAGAAGGGCGAGCGGATCGTATTCATCCGCACCCTCGTCACCGGAAAGCAGGGCGCCGACACCGGACGCTCCATCGACACGGTGGCGAACACCGGTCAGTACCTCTGACGAAGCGGAGCGGCTGCGGATGCCCTCCCCGGGCATCCGCAGCCGACTGCTTTACCGGAATCCCGACCTCCGTCACCGACTGCTTTTCAGCCGGTGACGGGGCGGATTCAATGACGGAAATGATCTCCCCACGAGCGCGCAGTGGTTCTAGGCTCTTCCGTACCGCCGGTCGCGCAGTGCGGGGACGGACACCGCACAGGCACACGCACCGGAGCACCAGCGGTACTTGAGCGCCGCTCCCGAAGGGGAGCGCCGCCGGGCAAGGAGGGCCGCATGACCGTACGGCGAGTAATGGGGATCGAGACGGAGTACGGGATCTCCGTCCCGGGGCACCCGAACGCCAATGCCATGCTCACCTCGTCCCAGATCGTCAACGCCTACGCGGCGGCGATGCACCGGGCGCGCCGCGCCCGCTGGGACTTCGAGGAGGAGAATCCGCTGCGGGACGCCCGCGGCTTCGACCTCGCCCGCGAGGCCGCCGACAGCAGCCAGCTGACCGACGAGGACATCGGCCTCGCCAACGTCATCCTCACGAACGGCGCACGGCTCTACGTCGACCACGCGCACCCCGAATACAGCTCGCCGGAGATCACCAATCCGCTCGACGCCGTGCTCTGGGACAAGGCCGGCGAGCGGATCATGGCCGAGGCGGCCGTCCGGGCGGCCCAGCTGCCCGGCGCCCAGCCGATCCACCTCTACAAGAACAACACCGACAACAAGGGCGCCTCCTACGGCACGCACGAGAACTACCTGATGAAGCGGGAGACCCCCTTCTCGGAGATCGTGCGCCACCTGACCCCCTTCTTCGTCTCGCGCCAGGTCGTCACCGGCGCGGGCCGCGTGGGCATCGGCCAGGACGGCCGCGAGCACGGCTTCCAGATCAGTCAGCGGGCCGACTACTTCGAGGTCGAGGTCGGCCTGGAGACCACCCTGAAGCGGCCCATCATCAACACCCGCGACGAACCCCACTCGGACGCCGAGAAGTACCGCCGCCTGCACGTGATCATCGGCGACGCGAACCTGTCCGAGATCTCCACGTACCTCAAGCTCGGCACGACCGCGCTGGTCCTGTCCATGATCGAGGACGGGTTCATCAACGTCGACCTGGCCGTCGACCAGCCGGTGCGCACCCTGCACCAGGTCTCCCACGACCCGGACCTGCAGCACCTGATCACGCTGCGCAGCGGCCGGACACTGACCGCCGTACAACTCCAGATGGAGTACTTCGAGCTGGCCAGGAAATACGTGGACGAGCGTTTCGGGACCGACGCGGACGAGCAGACCAAGGACGTGCTGGCCCGCTGGGAGGACGTGCTGGGCCGGCTGGAGACCGACCCGATGAGCCTGTCGGGGGAGCTGGACTGGATCGCCAAGCGCGAGATCCTGGAGGGCTACCGGCGCCGGGACGCGCTGGGCTGGGACGCGGCGCGGCTGCACCTGGTGGACCTCCAGTACTCGGACGTGCGGCCGGAGAAGGGCCTGTACAACCGCCTGGCGGCCCGCGGCAAGATGCAGAGGCTGGTGGAGGAGCCGGCGGTGGAGCGGGCGGCGAGCAAGCCGCCGGAGGACACCCGGGCGTACTTCCGCGGGCGCTGCCTGGAGCAGTACGCGGACGACGTGGCCGCGGCGTCCTGGGACTCGGTGATCTTCGACCTGCCGGGCCACGACTCGCTCCAGCGGGTCCCGACGCTGGAGCCGCTGCGGGGCACGCGGGCGCACGTGAAGGAGCTCCTGGACCGCTGCCGCACGGCGGAGGACCTGGTGCGGGTGCTTTCGGGCCGGTGAGCGGGGCTTCCGGGGCCTGAAATGGCCCCGGTCCGGGAATCATGGGAAAGACCGGACGTTATGAAAGTGCCGGGACGAATGTCGGACCCTCCTAGTAGGGTCCGACGTAGGGTCTGATCTTGAGGGATCCCGAATCCCGGGGTCCCTCGACGTGAGCGTGCGAACCGAGCGGGGTGAGGTAGACATGGCGACCAAGGACACCGGCGGCGGACAGCAGAAGGCGACGCGCTCGACCGAGGAGGTCGAGGAGGCGGCGGTCGAGGAATCGACCGACCTCAAGGAGCGGCAGGAAAAGCTCTCCGACGACGTCGACTCCGTACTTGACGAGATTGACGATGTACTCGAGGAAAATGCCGAGGACTTCGTTCGGAGTTTCGTACAAAAAGGCGGCGAATAGCCTTCGAATCTAAGGTGAACTCGCCAGCATTGGCTCTATGTCCAATGGAACGAAGTGGTGCCGCGGCTGTGGCCGGGACATGCCGCTGAGCGGATTCGCCTCAGATCGGAATCGTGGGGACGGCCTGCAGCCGAGGTGTCGGGAGTGCGTGGCGGCTTACAGCGCCCAGCACTACCGGCGCCGCCAGGCCGCCCGAGGCAAGGTCGTCAACGAGAAGGTGGATGTACCGTCCGGCCACAAGCTGTGTCGTCAGTGCGGTGAGGTCAAGCCCCACAGCGGGTGGCACAAGAACGCGACAGCATCTGACGGGCTGTCCACTCGATGCAAGGCCTGCCGGGCGATCCAAGGCAGGGCGGGCCACTTGAAGCGCTGGTACGGCATCACCGAGGCTCAGCGCGACGAGATGATCGACGCTCAAGGCGGTGTCTGCGTGATCTGTCGTCAGGCTCCGGCCGAGCACGTTGATCACGATCATCAGACGGGTAAGGTCCGAGGCGTACTGTGCTTCAGCTGTAACGCAGCACTGGGGCAGTTCAAGGATCGGCCGGACGTCATACGGCGTGCAGCCGCTTATGTGGAAGGAAACCTGTGGAACCCAACACTCGTAGCACAGGGCGTCTACCGGCAGCCTTCCTGACGCCGGGGTCGTCGTCCTTCATGGACTTCCTGGGCGCGCACTCGCCCGAGATGCTGCCCGGCAACCGCAAGCTGCCGGAGGGGGTCGTCGAGGCGCCGCACGGGACGACCATCGTCGCCGCCACCTTCCCCGGCGGGGTCGTGCTCGCCGGTGACCGGCGGGCAACCATGGGGAACATGATCGCGCAGCGGGACATCGAGAAGGTGTTCCCTGCCGACGAGTACTCCGCCGTCGGCATTGCCGGTACGGCCGGCCTGGCCGTGGAGATGGTCAAGCTGTTCCAGCTGGAGCTGGAGCACTTCGAGAAGGTGGAGGGGACGACCCTTTCGCTCGAAGGCAAGGCCAACCGGCTCTCCACCATGATCCGTAGCAACCTCGGCATGGCGATGCAGGGGCTGGCCGTCGTGCCGCTCTTCGCGGGGTACGACGAGGCCAAGGAAAAGGGCCGGATCTTCTCCTACGACGTGACCGGCGGCCGCTCCGAGGAGCACGGCTTCGCCGCCACCGGATCGGGCTCGATCTTCGCCAGGGGATCGATGAAGAAGCTCTTCCGCCCCGATCTGACGGAGGAGCAGGCCACCACGCTGGTCGTGCAGGCGCTCTACGACGCCGCCGACGACGACTCGGCGACCGGTGGACCGGACTTGTACCGCCACATCTATCCGATCGTCACCGTCATCACGGACGAGGGATTCCGCAGGCTGACGGACGCAGAGTCGCAGGAACTCGCCCGTACGGTCACCAATCGTCGGCTGGAGCAGCCCGACGGCCCGCGCGCCGCCCTGCTCTGACCATCCGTCGCCCCTCAGGAGCCCAGAAGAAAGGGACGGACAGCCGGTGTCGACTCCGTTCTATGTGTCACCCCAGCAGGCCATGGCCGACCGGGCGGAATACGCCCGGAAGGGCATCGCCCGCGGTCGCAGCCTTGTCGTGCTGCAGTACGCCGACGGCATCGTGTTCGTCGGTGAGAACCCGTCCCGCGCGCTGCACAAGTTCAGCGAGATCTACGACCGGATCGGCTTCGCGGCCGCCGGCAAGTACAACGAGTACGAGAACCTGCGGATCGGTGGTGTGCGCTACGCGGATCTGCGCGGGTACACCTACGACCGCGACGACGTGACGGCCCGCGGGCTGGCGAACGTGTACGCGCAGACGCTCGGCACGATCTTCTCCAGTGCCGGTGAGAAGCCGTACGAGGTGGAGCTGGTCGTCGCCGAGGTCGGTGCGACGGCCGCCGGGGACCAGATCTACCGGCTTCCGCACGACGGGTCGATCGTGGACGAGCACGGCTCGGTCGCGGTCGGCGGCAACGCGGAGCAGATCAGCACGTTCCTGGACCAGCGGCACCAGGACGGGATGACCTTGTCGGAGGCGCTGAAGCTGGCGGTGCAGGCGCTGTCCAGCCAGGCGAACGGCGCCGACAAGACGATTCCGGCGGAGCGGCTGGAGGTGGCGGTGCTGGACCGGACGCGGGCCCAGCAGCGGAAGTTCAAGCGGATCCGGGGCCGGCAGCTGGCACGGTTGCTGGAGGCGGACGTTCCGGCGGCCGCGCAGGCGGACGCCGTGTCGAACGACGAGGCTCCGGAGGACGACGCGGAGTAGTACCGCCGGTTCGTGTGAGGCCCCGGTTCGCCCTTTGCGGGCGGGCCGGGGCCTCGTCGTGTTCAGTGGCCGGGGGCGGGGCCCGAGGAGTCGCGGACGACGAGTTCGACGGGGATGTCGGGGGCGGTCCAGGGGGTGCCGTCGAGGACGGCGAGGAGGGCGGTCATGCCCTGTTCGCCGACGCGTTCGGCGGGGAGGCGGACGGTGGTGAGCTCGGGTTCGACGGCGGTGGCCAGGGCGAGGTCGTCGAAGCCGGTGACGGAGAGGTCGTGGGGAACGCGCAGGCCGAGGCGGCGTGCGGCCTTGCAGGCGCCGGCGGCGAGGATGTCGTCGTCGCAGATGACGGCGGTGGGCCGGGTTCCGGGTGCCGCCAGGGCGGTCTCCATGGCCGTACGGGCGCCGTCCACGCTGAGGGCGGCCCGTACGGTGCGCAGCTCGGTGCCGGGCCCCAGGAGCGCTGCCAGGGCCTCGGCGCGGACCTCGAAGGTCCAGGTGTCGACGGCGGAGGCGAGGTGCAGGAAGCGGCGGTGGCCGAGGGCGAGGAGGTGCTCGGTGACCTGGCGCATGCCGTCGGCCATGGCGAGGTTGACGTGGGCGGCGGCGCTGCCGGCGGTGGGGTCGCTGTCGAGCATCACGAGGGGGAGACCGTCGCCGCCGAGGGCGTCGAGGGCGCCGGCTGCCATGGAAGAGGCGATGACCCCGTCGAGGGCGGCGCGGGCGGAGGCGAAGGGGTCGCGGGCGGGGCCGGTGCCGTCGGGGGAGGGGTAGAGGACGACGCCGAAGCCGTGTTCGGAGGCGACGTGGGCGGCGCCGGTGTAGACGCGGGCGAAGAACTCGTTGGTGAGGGCGGGGACGACGAGGAGGGCGGTGCGGGTGGAGCCTAGGCGGAGGTTGCGGGCCGCGAGGTTGGGGCGGTAGCCGAGGCGGCCGGCGGTTTCGCGGACGTGGGTGGCGGTGCGTTCGGAGACGCGGCCGCGCCATTTGTCGCCCAGGACGAGGGAGACGGTGGCCTGGGAGACCCCGGCGGCGCTGGCCACGTCGCGGCTGGTGGGTCTCGTCACAGGGGGCTCCTGAAGTGCGAGGTCGGCGGGGTCGGGGCGGTCCGCGGGGTGGACCGGTGAACTGTCGCCATGGTACGTATGACGGGTCACGTTATACGTATTACCCCGGATGGATCCGGGCAGAAGGGGGCCGACATGGCCGCGGGATACGCGGAGCTGCTCAGGACCCGGCACGCCGCGAGGCTGCTGGTGGGCACGCTCATAGGCCGGCTGCCCAACGCCACGGCGCCGATCGCGATCGTGCTGTTCACGCGGGCCCAGGGCGGCAGCTACAGCCTCGCGGGCGCGCTGGCCGCCGCGTACGGGCTGGCGAACGCGGTGGGCCAGCCGCTGCTCGGCCGGGCGGTGGACCTGTACGGGCAGCCCCGGGTCCAGTTGCCGGCCGCCGTGGTCTCCGCGCTGGGCATGGTGTGGCTGGCCGTGTCCGGCACCGGGTCCGCGCCGGCCGCGTACGCCGCGGTGGTCGTCGCGGGGCTCTTCACGCCGCCGCTGGAGGGCGGGCTGCGTGCCCTGTGGCCGGGCGTGCTGGGCGGCAAGGAGGAGCGGGTGCACGCCGCGTACGCGATGGACGCGGTGGCCCAGGAGGTCATGTTCACGGTCGGTCCGCTGCTGGTGACGCTGTTCGTGGCGCTGTGGTCGCCGGCCGGGGCGATGCTGGCCCTCAATGCGATCGGTGTGCTGGGCGCGTTGTCCGTGGTGGCCAGTGAGCCGTCCCGGCGGTGGCGTTCGGCGCCGCGTGAGGCGCACTGGCTGGGTGCCTTGCGGTCGCGGGGTCTGCTGGCGCTGCTCGGTGCGTTCTTCTTCGTGGGGACGGCGCTGGGTTCGATCACGGTGGCGGGCGTCGCGTACGCGGACGATCACGGGAACCAGGCCGTCTACGGCTGGCTGATGGCGGCGCTGGGCCTGGGCGCGCTGATCGGCGGGGTGTTCTACGGGGCCCGCCAGTGGGCCGGTGCGCCGGAGCGGCGGCTGCGGATGCTGGTGGCGCTGCTGGCGGTCTGCTACCTGCCGTTGATGCTGACGCCCGGGCCCGTGGCCATGACGGCGCTCGCGGCACTGTCGGGCGTGTTCCTGGCGCCCGCGCTCGCGTGCGCCTTCATCGTCGTGGACCGGCACGCTCCGGCGGGCACGGTGACGGAGGCGTTCTCCTGGCTGGTGACGTTCTTCGGCGTGGGGGCGGCGATCGGTACGGCGGTGGCGGGGCCGGCCGTGGAGCTGGGCGGTACGGCGGCGAGCTTCGGCGTGGCGAGTGCGGCCGGTGGCGCGGCGCTGCTGGTGCTGACGGTCACTCAGCGGGTGCTGGCAACTGCGGGCCACGGCCGTGCGGTGGCGCACTCGGCTGAGGGGCCGTCGGACGAGGCGTACGAGGCCTCGTACGGGGTCCGGTCCGAGGGCTGATCGCGAGCGCTCGGCGGGCCGGTCGTGGTCCGGTCGCCGGGCTGATCGGTGAGTTCGCGGACCCGCTGTCGCACCGGCGATCGGAAACTGATCGAAACGGCGCTCTCGAACCCGGTTTCAGAAGAGGGCAGAAGGCGTAATGTTCAGTCATGGACCGCCGCATTTTCGGGCTGGAGAACGAGTACGGCGTCACGTGCACGTTCAGGGGACAGCGCCGACTGTCACCTGACGAAGTGGCGCGCTACCTCTTCCGCCGTGTTGTGTCATGGGGCCGCAGCAGCAATGTCTTCCTGCGGAACGGCGCCCGCCTGTACCTCGACGTGGGTTCGCATCCGGAATATGCAACTCCCGAATGCGACAACGTGACCGAGCTGGTCACGCACGACAAGGCAGGCGAGCGCATTCTCGAAGGACTGCTCGTCGACGCCGAACGCCGCCTGCACGAGGAGGGAATCGCGGGCGACGTCTATCTCTTCAAGAACAACACCGACTCGGCGGGCAACTCGTACGGCTGCCACGAGAACTACCTGGTGGCCCGGCACGGGGAATTCTCCCGCCTGGCGGACATTCTCATTCCCTTCCTCGTCACGCGGCAGCTGATCTGCGGTGCGGGCAAGGTGCTCCAGACCCCCCGGGGCGCGGTCTACTGCGTCAGCCAGCGGGCCGAGCACATCTGGGAGGGCGTCAGCTCCGCGACGACCCGCTCGCGGCCGATCATCAACACGCGGGACGAGCCGCACGCGGACGCCGAGCGCTACCGCCGGCTGCACGTGATCGTCGGCGACTCGAACATGTCCGAGACGACCATGCTGCTCAAGGTCGGGGCCACCGACCTGGTGCTGCGCATGATCGAGGCGGGCACGGTGATGCGGGACCTGACCCTGGAGAACCCGATCCGGGCGATCCGCGAGGTCAGCCACGACATCACGGGACAGCGCAAGGTGCGCCTGGCCAGCGGCCGGGAGGCCTCGGCGCTGGAGATCCAGCGGGAGTACTACGACAAGGCGGTGGACTTCGCCGAGCGCCGGGGCATCCGCACCGGTGTGGTGGACCAGGTGCTGGAGCTGTGGGGCCGCACCCTCGACGCGATCGAGGCCGAGGACCTGGACCGGATCGGGACCGAGATCGACTGGGTCATGAAGTACCAGCTGATCGAGCGTTACCGGGGCAAGCACAACATGACCATGTCGAACCCGCGGGTGGCTCAGATAGACCTCGCCTACCACGACATCCACCGTCGGCGCGGGCTGTACTACCTGCTGGAGCGCAAGGGGCAGGCGGCGCGGATCTGCAACGACCTCAAGATCTTCGAGGGCAAGTCGGTGCCCCCGCAGACGACGAGGGCGCGGCTGCGCGGCGACTTCATCCGGCGGGCTCAGGAGCAGCGGCGGGACTTCACGGTGGACTGGGTGCACCTGAAGCTGAACGACCAGGCGCAGCGGACCGTGCTGTGCAAGGACCCGTTCCGGTCGGTCGACGACCGGGTGGAGAAGCTGATCGCCGGGATGTGACCCGGTACGCAAGTGGGCGGTGTGACATCGCGCTGTTCTTGGCCAGGGCCCCGTACGGATCTCGTACGGGGCCCTGCTCACGGCTTAGAGTGGCGGGCGACCGCCTTGCCGTCTGAGATCTGAGGAACACGTGCGCCGACTTGCCGGCCTGCTTGTCGTACCCCTTCTGCTGCTGTCGACAGCGGCCTGTGGCGACGACAGCGGCTCCGACTCCGCCCAGATGAAGAACGGGGTGCCCGCGATCACCAAGGGCGCCAAGTTCGGGGAGACGCCGAACCTGTCGAAGGGGAAGGGCGAACCGCCGAAGGAACTGAAGGTGACGACCATCAGCGAGGGCTCCGGCCCGGCGCTGAAGAAGGGCGACATCGCCCAGGTCAACTACCTCGGCCAGGTGTGGGACGGAAAGGAGCCGTTCGACGCCAGCTTCGGCAAGGGCAAGCCGTTCGACGTCACCATCGGCGCGGGCATGGTCATCAAGGGCTGGGACCAGGGCCTGGAGGGCCAGAAGGTCGGCAGCCGCGTCGAGCTCGTGATCCCGCCGGCCCTGGGCTACGGCGAGCAGGGCTCGGGCGACAAGATCAAGCCGAACGCGACGCTGGTCTTCGTCGTGGACATCGTCAAGGGCACCTCCGTCCCGGTCTCGGCCACGGGCAAGGAGATCGCCCAGGACAACAAGGACCTGCCCAAGGTCGGCACGAACACGGACGGCAAGGAAGTGTCCGTGACCGTCCCGAAGGACACCGCCGAGCCGGCCAAGCTGGTCTCGAACTACATCCTCGAGTCCGACGGCGCCGTGGTGAAGGACACCGACAGCGTCGTGGTCAAGTTCAACGGCAAGACGTGGAAGGACGACAAGACCTTCGAGAGCACCTACACCACCGACACGACCGTCACGTGGCCGATGGAGCAGCTCTCGGTCAAGGGTCTGAAGGAAGGCCTGCTCGGCAAGAAGGTCGGCAGCCGCGTCCTGCTGGTCATCCCGCCGGACATGGCCTTCGGCGACAAGGAGCAGGGGTCGATTCCGGCGAAGTCGACGCTGGTGTTCAGCCTCGACATCCTCGCGGTGATGTAAGACTGTTCCGGTTGACCAGTTCGTACCTATGAGGAGCAGTTCCGTGAGCAACGAGCTCAGCAAGCCCGAGATCGACTTCCCCGAGGGCGAGGCCCCCAAGGACCTCGTCAAGGAGGACATCTGGGTGGGCGACGGCGCCGAGGCCAAGGCCGGCGACCGGGTCTCCGTCCACTACGTGGGCGTGGCCTTCTCCACCGGCGAGGAGTTCGACGCCTCCTGGAACCGTGGCTCCGCGCTCCAGTTCCAGCTCGGTGTCGGCCAGGTCATCGCGGGCTGGGACCAGGGTGTCCAGGGCATGAAGGTCGGCGGCCGCCGCAAGCTCGTGATCCCCGCGCACCTCGCCTACGGCGACCGCGGCGCGGGCGGCGCGATCGCCCCGGGCGAGACGCTGATCTTCGTCTGCGACCTGGTGAAGGTCGGCTGATCCGGACTTCCGCGATCGGTTGAGGGGCCCCCGCCGTCCGGCGGGGGCCCCTCGCTTTTGTCCGGGCGCGCCGGGGCGGTACGGTCAACGGTCACGAGTGTGTGTGTCGAGAGCGGGGGAACGGCGTCGATGGCGATTGCCAAGGCCGAGCGGCTGATGAATCTGGCGCTGTGTCTGCTGGGGACCCGCCGGCCGCTCAGCAAGCGCGAGTTGCGCGGTTCCATCGAGGCCTACCTGGAAGCCGGCAACGACGAGTCCTTCAACCGCATGTTCGAGCGGGACAAGGACGATCTGCGTGAACTCGGCCTGGTCATCGAGACGGTGGAGAACCTGGAGGGCGAGACCGGCTACTTGGCCCGCCGCGACAGCAACCGGCTGCCGCCCGTCTCCCTGGACGCCGAGGAGGCTGCGGCCCTGGGCCTCGCGGCCAAGGTCTGGCAGCAGGCCCGTCTCGCGGGCGCGGCCAGCGGCGCCCTGCAGAAGCTGCGCGCCGGCGGGATGCCGGAGGCGGGGGACCCGTACGAGGGCCAGCACAGTGCCATCGAGCCGCGCATCCCCGTCCACGAGGCGGCCTTCGAGCCGCTGATGCTGGCCTGCCGGGACCGCCGGCCGGTGGTCTTCGACTACCGCAAGTCCACCGCGGCCCGGCCCGAGACCCGCCAGGTGGAGCCGTGGGCCCTGGAGTGCTGGCGCGGCCACTGGTACCTGGCCGGCTTCGACCGCGACCGCGGGGCGGAGCGGGTGTTCCGGCTCTCCCGGATCACCGGCAAGGTCCGTTCACGCGCCGGGAAGTACACCGCCGGGGTACCGGACGTGGTGACCGTACGGGAGACGGTGGCGAGCTGGGCCGGGGAGAGCGCGGACCGCTCCGCGCGCATCCGGCTTCGCGCCGGGGCGGGCTACCCGCTGCGGGCCAAGGCCACCGCCGTGCGCGAGGGCGGCGACGGCTGGGACGAGCTGGAGATCCCGTACGGGCACGGGCTGGACGCCTGGCTGGTGGAGTTCGGCCCGGACGTCGTCGTGCTGGAGCCGGAGGACCTGCGGGCGGACGTGGTGGACCGGCTGCGCGCCGTCGCCAAGGGCTGACCGGAACATCAGCACCCGGACCGTAAGCACCCGGACCGTCAGCGCCCGGACGCCACCAGCCCGGACTGCACCCGCCCGGAAGACCAGCGGCCCGCAACATCAGTAGCAACGCCCTGAGGGGGAGACGTACCAGCATGGCTGCCAACGCCATCGACCAGACCCGCCGGATGCTGTCCCTGGTCACGTACCTGCGCGAGCGCCCGGGCGCACACGTCGCCGACGTCGCGCGCGCCTTCGGGATCACCGAGGACGAGCTGATCTCGGACCTCGACGTGCTGCCCATGTGCGGAACCAGCTTCCGGGGCGGGGACCTGCTCGACATCGACACCGACGGGGAGCGCATCTGGTGGCGCAACCCCGACGCCTCGGGGGAGTCCACCGCCGAGCCGCTGCGGCTCGCCGCGGACGAGGCGACGGCGCTGCTGGTCGCCGCCCGCGCGGTGGCGACCCTGCCCGGGCTGCGCGAGAGCGACCGGGACGCGCTGCTGCGGGCGACCGCCAAGCTGGAGGCCGCGGCGGGCGAGGCCGCCGGGGCCAGCTCCAGGCTGTCGGTGACCTTCGAATCCGAGGGCGGGGTCTTCGCGGACGTCGACCGGGCCATCGCGGAGCGCCGCCGGCTGTGGCTGCGCTACTACTCACCCGCGCGCGACGAGCTCACCGAGCGCAAGGTCGACCCGATCCGGCTCTTCGCGGTGGGGCACACGTACATGGAGGGGTGGTGCCACCTCTCCGAGGCCCGGCGCACCTTCCGCCTGGACCGGGTGGCGGAGATCCGGCTGCTGGACGAGCGGGCCGAGCCGCCCGCCATCGAGCCGCGCGACCTGTCCGAGGGCCTGGTCCAGCCGGCGGCCGAGGACCCGGAGGTCGTCGTCGAGGTGGGGCCCGGCGGGCGCTGGGTCGCCGAGTACTACCCGCACGACAGAGCCGAGGAACTGGACGGGGGCGGGCTGCGGATCACACTGCGCAGCCCGGACCCGGCCTCGCTGCGCCGGCTCGCGCTGCGGCTGGGCCGCGAGGGGCGGATCGTCGCTCCCGTGGAGCTGGCGGACAGTGCGCGCAGCGCGGCCCGGGAAGCACTCGCGGGGTACGGGGAACAGGTCTGAGGGGAGCAGCGGTCGATGTCGCCTACGCCAGGGCCCGTCGCCTTCAAGGCGGCCTGTCCCGACTGCCACGCCCGCTTCGAGCTGGACGCGGGCGCCCTGCGTCTGGTCATCGGCGGCAGCCGGCGGACCACCTTCTACTCCTTCACCTGCCCCCAGTGCGGCACGGCCGTCCGCAAACCGGCGGGGGAGCGCATCGTGGAACTCCTGACCGGCGGAGGCGTGAGCACCCTGCGCAGCGTGTGAGCCCCGCAGTGGCCTAGGCTCTTCCCATGCTGTGGCCGATGCTCGCAATTGCCCTGGGTTTCCTCGGGATCGCCGTCCTCGCCGCGGCGGCGGTCCGCGTCTATGTGGAGGTCCGCAGGCTCTCCGGGCAGGTCGCGCTGGCCAGCCGCCGGATCACCGCCGCCTCGGAGGATCTTGAACGGGCCGCGGCCGATCTGGCCCGGGCGGGCCGCGGCGTGCGACCGTGAAGCGGGACGAATGCGGATGACCGGGGCGTGAACAACCGGCTCGCGCATAAGCGGGGGTACCCCGGGGGATTGCCGGGCGTTAACCCCCGGGGGTTACGATCCTTGCCTGAGCGGTCACCGGATTTCTGTCCGAGTCCGTCCAGAGCCACCACAACCAGCCGTTTCGGTGAGAAGGAAGACACACATGATCGGCAATCTGAAGCCCCTTGAGATCCTTCTGATCATCGCTGTGATCGTGCTGCTGTTCGGCGCCAAGAAGCTCCCCGAGATGGCCCGTTCGCTCGGCAAGTCGGCCCGCATCCTCAAGAGCGAGGCCAAGGCCATGAAGAAGGACGGCGAAGCGGAGGACGCGGCTGCCGCTGCCACCGTCGCCGACCAGGCCCCGCAGCAGCCCGTCGCCCCGCGCACCATCCAGGCCGCGCCCGGTGACGTGACCAGCTCCCGGCCCGTCAGCGAGCCGAACCGCACCACCCAGGGCTGAGACAAGCCGGACACGCCAGTCATCTGCATCGAGCCAAGGGACGTGGGTTGCTCAAGTCTGCCCGCAAGCAGGAGAAAGCGGACAAGGACGCCGAAGGGCGGATGCCTCTTGTCGAGCACCTGCGTGAGCTGAGAAACCGTCTGCTGAAGTCGGTCCTGGCGATCATCGTGATCACCGTCGTGGCGGCCTTCTTCTACAAGGACCTCATCGACTTCATGCTGAAGCCGATGCTGGACTCCGTCGGCTGCACCGACGGGGTGGTCTCGCAGCGCAACGGCCGGCCCTGCGCCGACATGACCGTGAACGGCCTGATCGCCCCGTTCTCGATCGCCCTGAAGGTCTCGCTCACCGCCGGTGTGGTGCTCTCCGCGCCGGTGTGGCTCTACCAGCTGTGGGCGTTCACCGCCCCCGGCCTGCACAGCCACGAGAAGAAGTACGCGACGAGTTTCGTCGCGGTCGGCGCTCCGCTGTTCGGCGCCGGCGCGGTACTCGCGTACAAGATCCTCCCGCAGACCGCGACGATCCTTCTCGACTTCACCCCCGAGCACGCGCGCAACCTGCTCCCTGTCGACGACTACCTCGACCTGGTCACGCGCATGGTCGTCGTCTTCGGCCTGGCGTTCGAGCTGCCGCTGCTGCTGATCCTCCTCAACTTCACCGGGGTGCTCACCGCGAAGCGACTGGCGAGCTGGTGGCGCGCCATGGTGCTGGGCATCACGGTCTTCTCCGCGTTCGCGACGCCCACCGGTGACCCGCTCACCATGCTGTCGCTGGCCGCCCCGATCGTGGCCCTGTACTTCGTCGCGCTCGCCGTCTGCCTGGTCAACGACCGCAGGCGCAAGCGCAACGACCCCGACGCGGGCCTCGACGACGACGAAGCCGCCGACCTGGACCTCACCCCGGCGCCGATCGGTGCGATGGAGCCGGTCCCGGCCCCCGCCGAGCTGCCCGGCCAGGCGGACGGCGGACGTCAGCGGATCAATGGTTACGACGACGCGACCTGACAGGTACTCCCCCAGCTACCGCAGCGTGAGCTCTGAGATCACCCTCTTCGTCAATCCCACCGCGGGCCGCGGCCGGGGCGCGCACGCCGCGCAGCCGGCCGCCTCCGCTCTGCGGGCGGCGGGCTTCTCGGTCCGGACCGTCGTCGGCACCGACGGTCCCGACGCGCTGGCCCGGCTGCGCACCGCCGTCCGCGAGGGCACCGGCGCGGTGATCGCGGTGGGCGGCGACGGCATGGTCTCCCTGGCGCTCCAGGCCCTGGCCGGGACGCTCGTGCCCCTCGGGGTCATCGCGGTGGGCACCGGGAACGACTTCGCGCGGGCCCTGGGGCTGCCCGTACGGGAGCCCGCGCGGGCGGGACGGATGGCCGCCGAGGCCCTCAAGGAGGGGCGGATCCGGGAGGTCGACCTCGGCCGCGTGCAGGACACCTGGTACGGGACCGTGCTGTGCTCCGGCTTCGATTCGAAGGTCAACGACCGCGGCAACCGCATGCGGCTGCCGGCGGGCCGGTTCAAGTACGACCTGGCGATGATCGCGGAGCTGGCCGCCTTCCGGCCCTTCCCGTACCGGATCACCCTGGACGACGGCCCGGCCATCGAGACCGAGGCCACGCTGGTGGCCGTCGGCAACGGATCCTCGTACGGCGGGGGCATGCGCATCTGCGCGGACGCCGTCCCCGACGACGGGCTCTTCGACATCACGGTCGTCGGCGACTGCAGCCGGGGCACCCTGCTCAAGGTCTTCCCCCAGGTCTACAAGGGGACGCACCTCAGCCACCCGAAGGTGACCGTCCACCGGGCGCGGAAGGTCGCGCTGGAGGCGGCCGGAATCACCGCGTACGCCGACGGGGAGCCGCTCGGACCGCTGCCGGTGACCGCAGAGTGCGTACCCGGGGCCGCCCGGATCCTCACGTAGCGCGTCATCGCGCTCCGCTTAAATGATCGCGACTGTTGTCAGAGGTGACGGGTAGGCTCGATCTCAAGATGACCGAAGAACTCTCACCCGCCGAGCGGTACGCCGCTGCCCGGATCCGCGCCGTCGAAGAGGCCACCGCCCTGGCGCCCTTCCGCGAGATGTACGAATTCGACCTGGATCCGTACCAGGTCGAGGCCTGCAAGGCACTGGAGGCGGGCAAGGGCGTCCTCGTGGCCGCCCCGACCGGCTCGGGCAAGACGATCGTCGGCGAGTTCGCCGTGCACCTGGCCCTCCAGCAGGGCCGCAAGTGCTTCTACACGACGCCGATCAAGGCCCTGTCGAACCAGAAGTACGCCGACCTCGTCAAGCGCTACGGCGCCGACAAGGTGGGCCTGCTGACCGGCGACAACAGCGTCAACGGCGAGGCGCCGGTGGTCGTGATGACCACCGAGGTGCTCCGCAACATGCTGTATGCGGGCTCGCAGTCGCTGCGCGGCCTCGGCTACGTGGTGATGGACGAGGTGCACTACCTCTCCGACCGGTTCCGCGGAGCCGTCTGGGAAGAAGTGATCATCCACCTCCCCGATTCGGTCACCCTGGTCTCCCTGTCGGCCACCGTGTCCAATGCCGAGGAGTTCGGCGACTGGCTGGACACCGTACGGGGCGACACCGAGGTGATCGTCTCCGAGGAGCGGCCCGTCCCGCTGTGGCAGCACGTCATGGCCGGCCGGCGGATCTACGACCTGTTCGAGGAGGAGTCCGACCACGGCGGCCGCGGCTCCGCCCGCCGGGAGGTCAATCCCGACCTGCTGCGCATGGCACGCGAGGAGAACAGCCGCACGTACAGTCCGAAGGACCGGCGGCGCGGCAAGATGGTCCGCGAGGCGGACCGCGAGCGCGAGCGGCGCTCCCGCGGCCGGATCTGGACCCCCTCCCGGCCCGAGGTCATCGCCCGCCTCGACAACGACGGGCTGCTGCCCGCCATCAACTTCATCTTCAGCCGCGCCGGTTGCGAGGCCGCCGTCCAGCAGTGCCTGTACGCCGGCCTGCGGCTCAACGACGACTCCGCGCGCCTGAGGGTCCGCGAGATCGTCGAGGAGCGGACCGCCTCCATTCCCACAGAGGACCTCCACGTCCTCGGGTACTACGAGTGGCTCGAAGGCCTGGAGCGGGGCATCGCCGCGCACCACGCGGGCATGCTGCCCACCTTCAAGGAGGTCGTCGAGGAGCTCTTCGTACGCGGCCTGGTGAAGGCCGTCTTCGCCACCGAGACCCTGGCGCTGGGCATCAACATGCCCGCGCGCACGGTGATCCTGGAGAAGCTGGTCAAGTGGAACGGCGAGCAGCACGCCGACATCACGCCGGGCGAGTACACCCAGCTGACCGGCCGGGCCGGACGGCGCGGCATCGACGTCGAGGGCCACGCGGTGGTGCTGTGGCAGCGGGCCATGGACCCGGCGGCGCTCGCCGGGCTCGCCGGTACCCGTACGTATCCGCTGCGCTCCAGCTTCAAGCCCTCGTACAACATGGCCGTGAACCTCGTCAGCCAGTTCGGGCGGCACCGCTCGCGCGAGCTGCTGGAGACCTCCTTCGCGCAGTTCCAGGCCGACCGCTCCGTCGTCGGGATCTCCCGGCAGGTGCAGCGCAACGAGGAGGGCCTGGAGGGCTACCGGGAGGGCATGACCTGCCACCTGGGCGACTTCGAGGAGTACGCGCAGCTGCGCCGTGACCTCAAGGACCGCGAGACGGAGCTGGCCAAGCAGGGTGCTGCCCAGCGGCGGGTGCAGGCGGCCAGTTCGCTGGAGAAGCTCAAGCCGGGCGACATCATCCACGTGCCGACAGGCAAGTTCGCCGGGCTCGCGCTGGTCCTGGACCCGGGAGTGCCGGCCGGGCGGGTCAACGGGCACCGCGGGTACGAGTACGCGGAAGGCCCGCGTCCACTGGTCCTCACCGCCGAGCGGCAGGTCAAGCGGCTCGCCGCGATCGACTTCCCGGTTCCGGTGGAGGCCCTCGACCGGATGCGGATCCCCAAGTCCTTCAACGCGCGTTCCCCGCAGTCCCGTCGGGACCTGGCGTCCCAGCTGCGGACCAAGGCCGGGCACATCACGCCGGAGCGACGGGCGCGCGGCCGGGCCGCGGCGGCCGACGACCGCGAGATCGCCCGGCTGCGGGCCGCGCTGCGGGCGCACCCCTGCCACGGCTGCGACGAGCGCGAGGACCACGCCCGCTGGGCGGAGCGCTACCACCGCCTCAAGCGGGACACGGTGCAGCTGGAGCGGCGGATCGAGGGGCGGACGAACACCATCGCCCGCACCTTCGACCGGATCCACGCCCTCCTCACCGAGCTGGACTACCTGCGCGAGGACGAGGTCACCGCGCACGGCAAGCGGCTCGCCCGGTTGTACGGGGAGCTGGACCTGCTGGCCTCCGAGTGCCTGCGCGCGGGCATCTGGGAGGGCCTGAGCCCGGCCGAACTGGCCGCCTGCGTCTCGGCGCTGGTCTTCGAGGCGCGGCAGTCCGACGACGCCGTCGCGCCGAAGGTGCCGGGTGGCGCGGCGAAGGCGGCGCTGGGCGAGATGGTCCACATCTGGGGCCGGCTCGACGCGCTGGAGGAGGAGCACCGCATCAACCAGGCGGAGGGCGTGGGCCAGCGCGAGCCGGACCTGGGCTTCGCTTGGGCGGCGTACCAGTGGGCCTCCGACAAGAGCCTGGACGAGGTGCTGCGCGAGGCGGAGATGCCGGCCGGTGACTTCGTGCGCTGGTGCAAGCAGGTCATCGACGTGCTGGGGCAGATCGCGGCGGCGGCTCCCTCGTCCTCCGGCGAGAGCGGGAGCACGGTGGCCCGGAATGCCCGGAAGGCCGTCGACGCGCTGTTGCGGGGCGTAGTGGCCTACAGTTCGGTCGGCTAGGCGTTTTTGGGGCTTCCTCCGAGAGCGGGGCTGGCCTGATCTGATCTCTTGCCATGATCGAATTGGCGTGCTGTGTGCGACGATCGGGCCATGAGCGGCGGAGCAGACGAAGGGCCGAGACGGGTCGGTCGGCCACGCGCCGACCAGCTGAGGCCGGTGAGTGGTCGGCCGCCGCGCGAGGAACTCCTTTGCGCGGCGGCCGAATTGTTCACGGTGCAGGGGTACGCGGCCACCACCACGCGGGCGGTGGCCGAACGGGCCGGAATGCGCCAGGCCACGATGTACCACTATTTCGGCGGCAAGGAGGACCTCCTCGCCGAGCTGCTGGAGTCCACGGTGGCGCCCTCGCTGGTGCTGGCCCGGCAACTGCTCGCCGATACCGGGCGGTCCGCCGCGCGGCGGCTGTGGGAGTTGTGCCGCTCCGACGTGCTGCTGCTGTGCGGGGGTCCGTACAACCTGGGGGCGCTCTACCTGCTGCCCGAGGTGAGGGGTGCGCGCTTCGCGCAGTTCCGCCGCACGCGCGGCGAACTGAAGGACGCCTACCGGGTGTTGCTGCACGGGACCGGAGTGGGCGCCGAACTGGCCGGGGACAGCGCCGCCCTGGCGCTCCGCAACGACCTGGTCTTCGGGCTGATCGAGGGCGTCATGCTGATCCACCGCGCCGATCCGGGCCGGCCGGTCACGGTCTTCGCGGAGGCCACCGCCGACGCCGCACTGCGGATCGCGGGCGTCGGCGCCGCCGGGGGCGAGCCCCGGCCCGCTTAGCGCCCTTCAGCCGTCCTCGCCATCGGTCCCGGCCTCCCAGCCGTCGCGGTCGTGCCAGGCCTGCAGGGTGCGGGCGCTCTCGAAGCGGTGGGCGGCTCCGGTGACCGGGTCGGTGAATTCCAGTACCCGGGCGAGGAGTTGCAGCGGCCGCCGGTAGTCGTCCGGAGCGGGGTCGGTGACCTGCGGATACACGGGATCGCCGAGGATGGGCAGGCCCAGGCCGTTCATGTGCACCCGCAGCTGGTGGGTGCGGCCGGTGTGCGGGGTCAGCCGGTAGCGGCCCAGTCCGCCCTGGACACCGGTGAGTTCGACGAGGCTCTCCGCGTTGGGCTCGCCGGGGACCTCGGCCGCCGCGATGACCCCGCGGGTCTTCTCGATCCGGCTGCGGACGGTGCGCGGGAAGGTGAGCGACGGGTCGTGGGCCGCGAGCGCCTCGTACTCCTTGTCCACCCGGCGCTGCTGGAAGAGGAGCTGGTACGCCCCGCGGTCCTCGGGCCGGATGCTGAACATCACCAGTCCCGCGGTCAGCCGGTCCAGCCGGTGCGCCGGGCTCAGGGCGGGCAGGTCCAGCTCCTCGCGGAGCCGGGCCAGGGCGGTCTGGGTGACGTGGCTGCCGCGCGGTGTGGTCGCCAGGAAGTGCGGCTTGTCCACGACCAGCAGGTGCGGGTCGCGGTACAGGACGGGGACCGGGAAGGGCACGGGCGGCTCCGCGACGAGGTCCCGGTGGAACCACAGGTAGGCGCCCGGCTCGTACGGGTCCTGCGCGCTCAGGACGCGTCCGCCGGGGCCGAGCACCCGCCCGGCGCGCAGCAGCCGGGCGATGACCTCGGAGCCGGGGCCGCCGGCGTAGTGCGCGGCGAGGTAGCCGCCGAGGTCCGGCCACCTGCCGTCGGGGTCGGGGGGCAGCCGCAGCCGCACCGGGTCGATGCCGGCGCGCTGGGGGAGGGGCGAGGGGGGCGGCTGGGTTCTGCGTCTCATCGGGGGACAGGCTATGCGGCTACTGCTGGGTGAAGGTGCCCAGGAGGAAGGCAGCGGCCACAGCCAGCCCCGCCGGCGTTGCGAGGCGCGGGGTACGGGGCGGAGCCCCGATCTTTGAGGTGAGCCGACGCCGGGGGCTATGCGGCCGCGGCGTGGTCCTGTTCGGCTTCGACCGCGGCGTTCCAGTCGCGCTTGATCGCGCGCCAGCCCTCGTCCGTCTCGCCCAGCCGCCAGTAGCCCGAGATCGACAGGCGTTCGCGCGGGATGCCGCGTTCCAGGCGGAGGTGGCGGCGGAGGTCCTTCACGAAACCCGCCTCGCCGTGGACGAAGGCGTGCACGTCCGTGGAGGGGAACTCCAGGGAGGTGACCGCCTCCACCAGGGCCTCGCCGATCGGGCGGTCGCCGCGGTGCAGCCAGACCGGGACGACCCCGTCCGGGGTGGCGACCTTCTGCTCGCCCTGCGGGCCCTCGACCTCCACGAAGGCGTGGACCCGCGCACCCGCCGGCATCCGCTCCATCGCCGCGGCGATCGCCGGCAGCGCGCTCTCGTCACCCACCAGCAGGTGCCAGTCGGCCGCCGGGTCCGGGGCGTAGGCGCCGCCCGGGCCGAGGAAGCGTACGACCTCACCGGGCTGGACCCGCGCCGCCCAGGGGCCGGCCAGGCCCTCGTCGCCGTGGACGACGAAGTCGAGGGCCAGCTCCTGGTGCGCCGCGTCCCAGCTCCGTACGGTGTACGCGCGCTGGCGCGGCCACTGGGCCCGGGGGAAGTCGGCGCGGATGCGTTCCAGGTCCCACGGCGCCGGGTAGGTGACACCCTCCGGCGGGAAGAGGAGTTTGACGTAGTGGTCGGTGAACTCGCCCGCGCCGAATCCGGCCAGACCGTCGCCGCCCAGCACGACGCGCACCATGTGCGGTGTCAGCCGCTCGGTACGTACGACGACGGCGGTGCCGACGGTGCGGGCGCGTCCTTCTGCCACGGTGTCTCCCCTGACTCCCCAGAAACTTAGCCTTACCTAAGTTAGCATCTCAAGGGCGCAGCGCACTCCTCAGCCGTGACACTGCTCCACCCAGACCCCACCGATGGGCCAGCGCGTCCACCAGCTCCGGTTGCGCCGGGGTCGTCGGAAGGGCCGGATCGAACTGCGGGAGCGGGACGTCCGAGGCCACCTGGACCACCTTCGGGGCCACGGCCAGATATCCCCGGGACTCGTCCAGCCGCTTGCGCTGGGCCGGGGTCAGCTTCGACTTCGGGTCGTCGATCGCCGCGATGATCCCGGCGAGGCTTCCGTAGGCGTCGAGGAGCTTCGCCGCGGTCTTCTCGCCGATCCCGGGGACGCCCGGCAGGCCGTCGCTCGGGTCCCCGCGCAGCAGTGCCAGGTCCGCGTATCCGGGGCCGTCCACCCCGTACTTCTCGCGCAGCCACGCCTCGTCCGTCATCTGGAGCGAGCCCACGCCCTTGAGGGGGTAGAGCACGCGCCGCTGCCTGGCGTCGTCGACCAGCTGGTACAGGTCCCGGTCGCCCGTGACGATGTCCACCGGTCCCGTCGCGCGGGCGGTGAGCGTACCGATCACGTCGTCCGCCTCGTAACCGGCGACGCCCACGCGCGCGATGCCGAAGGCGTCCAGCGCCGCCTCGATGATCGGCACCTGCGGGGCGAGCGTGTCGGGGGTCTCCTCCACGTCCGGGCCGCTCGACGTCTCCACCGCGACCCGATGGGCCTTGTACGAGGGGATCAGGTCCACCCGCCAGTGCGGCCGCCAGTCGGCGTCCATGCAGGCCACCAGATCGTCGGGGCGGTGGTCCTGGACCAGGCGGCCGATGAAGTCGAGCAGTCCGCGCACGGCGTTGACGGGAGTGCCGTCCGGGGCCTTCACGGAGTCCGGCACACCGAAGTAGGCGCGGTAGTAGAGGGAGGCGGTGTCCAGGAGCATCAGGCGTCGTGTCGTCACGCAGACGATGATGCCGCAACGCGGAAACCCGGCCGGCGGCGGCCGCCACGGACAGTGAGCGGACCGGTACGGGAAGCCCCGTGCACGCGAAACCGGAGGCGGTTGCTGCGTAAGGTGCTTACAGCACACCGATGTGCGACGGACATGGGGAGGGCAGCCCCGAAATGAACGACAAGGACGACAAGGGCAAGGACAAGGACGGCAAGGAGCCGCTCCGTGTGGGCGTGGCCGTGCGCAAGCGGCGTCGTGCTCTCCACCTGACCCTTGCCGCGGTGTCGGCGCGCAGCGGCCTGTCGGTCCCCTTCCTGAGCCAGATAGAGAACGAGCGGGCCCGGCCCAGCATGCGCTCCCTGGAGCGGGTCGCGGACGCGCTGGAGACCACGGCCGTCGAACTGCTGGCCGCGTCCGACACCGCGCGCACGGTGGACCTCGTACGGGCCGGCGACGAATCCGGGCTCACCCCGGTCCCGGGCGTACGGCCCCTCGTACGCGGGCACCACCAGCTGCACGCGCTGGAGTTCACCGGGGACCAGGACGCAGGGCGCGAGTACCAGCACCGCAACGACGAGCTGATGTACGTGGTCGCCGGCGCCTGCCAGGTGGAGGCGGAGGGGCGGGCGTACCGGCTGGAGAGCGGCGACGCGCTGTTCCTGTCGGGCGGCGTACGCCACCGCTGGCGGGCCGTCAGCGAGGACACCCGGCTCCTGGTCGTCGCGGTGGGCGAACACATCCACGCGACGTCCGAGCCGCCGTCCCCCGGGCAGTGAGCGGAGTGCGGCGGCGGCGGGTCGTCTCGCTGGTGCCTTCGCTGACCGAGGCCGTGGCGGTGAGCGCGCCCGGGGTGCTGGCCGGGGTCACGGACTGGTGCACCCACCCGGCGGACCTCGGCGACGCGGTGCGGATCGGGGGGACGAAGAACCCCGACGTGCGGCGGATCGTCGGGCTGCGCCCCGACCTGGTGATCGCCAACGAGGAGGAGAACCGGGCCGCGGACCTGGCGGCACTGCGGGCGGCCGGGGTGGAGGTGCTGGTCACCGAGATCCGGGACCTGCCGCAGGCGCTGCGGGAGCTGGACCGGGTGCTGGTGGGGGCACTGGGGCTGGAGAGGCCCGGGTGGCTGGCGGACGCGGAGGCCGCGTGGGCGCGGGTGGAACCGGTCGGTCCGTTCCGGGCCTTCGTGCCGGTGTGGCGGCGGCCGTGGATGGTGCTGGGCCGGGACACCTTCGCGGGTGACCTGCTCGCGCGGCTGGGCGTCCGCAACGGCTACGCCGGGCACGAGGAGCGGTATCCGCGGATCCCGGTGGAAGAGCTCGCCGCCGCCGGCTGCGATCTGGTGGTGCTCCCGGACGAGCCGTACCGCTTCACCGCCGATGACGGCCCGGAGGCCTTCCCCGGACTGCCCGCCGCACTGGTCAGCGGCCGTCACCTCACCTGGTACGGACCCTCACTGGCCGAAGCCCCGGCCGTACTGGCCGGGGCCCTGCGCGCGGTCCTCTAGTGCGGTGGCCGGCACACCGGGCCGGTCGCGGTGCTAGCGAGGGGCGGCGAGGAGCCGGCCGGCGGCCAGGCCGCGCAGGGTGTGGGCGGCGGCGAGGAGCCAGCCGGCCAGAAGGGCCAGGAAGAGGGCCGAGGCGAGCCAGGCGAAGGCCGTCAGGCCGGTGTGGCGGGCCAGGCCGGCGGCGCCGGTGACACAGGTGCCGACGGGGAAGGTCAGCGCCCACCAGGTCATCGCGAAGCCCATGCCCTCGCGGGCGGCCCGGACCAGCATGGCCGCGGCGAGGGCCAGCCACAGCAGGGCGAAGCCCATCACGGGGACCCCGTAGACGACGGCGAACGCGCCGAGCGCACCGGCGTAGGGGGCGCCGATCGACTGGGGGGCCATGTCGGCGAGCTGGTTCACGGCGGTGGTGGACTGGCCGAGGGGGCCGAGAACCAGGAAGAGGGTCGGCGTGAGGGCCAGGGGGAGCGGGCCGTTCACGATCAGCCGGCCGAAGACCAGGGGGAGCATCAGCAGGGTGGCGAACAGGCTGATGCCGAACATGGCGTAGCAGGCGAGAAGCAGGGCCTCGCGGGGCTGTCCGGCGGGCAGGTGGGGTATCAGCAGCGGGCCGAGCGCGGCGGAGACCATGGGGGCGACGAGGGGAAGCAGCCAGACCGGGGTGGCCTGCCTCGCCTCGACCTTGTGGCGGACGACCATCAGGTACGGCACCGCCACCGCCATGACCAGGCCGACCGCGGTGCCGACGGTGAACAGTACGGCGTCCACTGCGACGGCGGCGCCGGTGCCGATGAGGTCCTTGCCGACGATGAGGGTGCCGCCGCCGACGGCCAGCAGCGCCATCGCGAGACAGCCGTAGAAGGGGGCGACGGCGGGGTCGAGGAGGTGGGCGCGGGCCTGGTCGCGGTGGTGGATCCAGTGGCCGGCGCGGGCGGTGAGCAGCACGGCGAGGGCGGCGGCGGACAGCGCCCAGATGATCTGGCAGACCACGCGCTGGCCGGGGACCTGGTACGGGAGGGTCGCGCCGGCGTTGGCGACGATCGCCGTGCCCATGACGGAGGCGTACCAGTTGGGGCCGAGGTGCCGCAGGGCCTTGTGGGCCCGCGCGGTCTCGGGGGTGGAGGTGGTGCGGGGTCGCACGAGGGTGGTGGCCATGGCTTCACCTTCGTGTCCCGGCGGCACGGGCGGCAGAGGGCATCTCCCTATGAGGCCATAAACTGATGTTATGGGTGATGAGGAGTGGGTGCCGCTGGCACACCGGGTGCCGGACCTGGGCGCGCTGGAACTGCTGCTCGCGGTCGCGCGCGTCGGCAGCCTGAGCGGTGCGGCCCGGCGGCTGGGCATCACCCAGCCCGCGGCGAGCAGCCGGATCCGGGCGATGGAGACGCGGCTGGGAGTGGCCCTGGTGGACCGCTCGCCGCGCGGGTCGACGCTGACGGCGGAAGGCGCGCTGGTCACCGACTGGGCCCGGCGGGTGGTGGAGGCGGCCGAGGCCTTCGACGCGGGTGCGCAGGCGCTGCGCGGGCAGCGGGACTCGCGGCTGCGGGTGGCGGCCAGCATGACC
Organism: Streptomyces sp. NPDC048269; assembly: GCF_040652395.1. Lineage (NCBI taxonomy): Bacteria > Bacillati > Actinomycetota > Actinomycetes > Kitasatosporales > Streptomycetaceae > Streptomyces > Streptomyces sp. NPDC048269. The sequence goes on along the minus strand of NZ_JBEZLW010000014.1, from coordinate 153,798 downwards.
ATCGCGGAGTACCTGCTGCCGGGGTGGCTGATCGCCCTGCGCGGGCAGCGGCCGGACACGGCGGTGTCGCTGCACGCCGGGAACTCGGCGGTGGTCGCGCAACGGGTCCTCGCGCACGAGGCGGACCTGGGCTTCGTGGAGGGGCTGACGGTTCCGGACGGGCTGGACTCGGCGGTGATCGCACAGGACCGGCTGGTGGTGGCGGTGGCGCCGGGCCACGCGTGGGCGCGGCGCTCGCGGGGGGTGGAGGTGGCGGAGCTGGCGGCCGCGCCGCTGATCCTGCGCGAACGCGGTTCGGGGACGCGGCAGGTGCTGGACGCGGCGCTGGCCGGGAGCGGAGGGCTGGCCGTGCCGCTGCTGGAGCTGGCGTCGACCACCGCGGTGAAGGCGGCGGCGCTGAGCGGGGCGGGGCCGTGCGTGCTGTCGGAGCTGGCGGTGGTGGATGAGCTGGCGGCGCGGCGGCTGGTGGAGGTGCCGGTGTCCGGCGCCGTCCTCGGGCGGGCCCTGCGGGCGGTCTGGCCGGCGGGGGCCCGGCCGGCGGGCCCGGCCCGTGACCTGCTGTCGCTGACCCGGGGCACCTCCTAAGCCCGGCACCACTGCCGTAACTCCGCCCCGGACCCCGCGCCTCAGGCGCCGCTGCTGGGGCTCCGCCAACGGACCCCGGGCCTCAATCGCCGGCGGGGCTGGAAAGAGCGCCGCGCCGTTGCCCGGGGCTCCCCCGGACTCCGTCAGGGGGGACCCCAGCGCCATGCACCGGGCGGGGCCGGGTCGTGCGCCTCGAACGCCGGCGGGGCTGGATTCGGCTGGTGCCGGCCGCCTGGCACCGCTGTTTTGCGCGGAGCGCAAGTCCGGTCCGCCCGGCGCTCGAGGGCGTACCCGCGCCGGAGGGGCGGGTACGGGGCGGAGGGGCCGCCGCACCGGTCAGCCCCGCCGGCGATCGAGGCGCACGATCCGGCCCGCCGGCGAATCGGGCGCGCGGCGGAGCCCGGGGAGCCCCGCGCAGCGGTTACGGAACCGGGACCGCCGCGCGGGCAGCGGCGGCTGCGACCAGGGACGCCATCACGCGGGTGTCCTTGTCGCGTTCCGGGTGCCACTGGACGCCCACGACCCACCGGTCCCGGTCGGGGAGTTCGATCGCCTCCACCGTGCCGTCGACCGCGTGCGCCGAGACGACCAGGCCCTTGCCCAGGCGCTCGACGGCCTGGTGGTGGTAGGTCGGGACGTCCGCCTCCTCCGGGACCAGGGCCGCGTACCGGGTGCCCGGGACCGGGCTGACGGGGTGCCAGGAGAAGGTGCCCGGCGTCTCGACGTGGCCGTCGATGTGCTGGACCAGGCTGCCGCCCAGGGCCACGTTCAGCGCCTGCATGCCCCGGCAGATGCCGAGCACCGGCATGTTCACCTCCAGCGCGGCCGTGATCAGGGCCAGTTCCCACTCGTCGCGGACCGTCGCGGGGGGACCCGTACGGGAGTCGCGGGCGGCGCCGTAGTGGACCGGGTCCATGTCCGGGCCGCCCGCGACGATCAGGCCGTCCACCCGGCTCAGCACCTCCGCCGCCGCTCCCGGTCCGTCCGGCGGGAGCAGTACGGCCGCACCGCCCGCCGCCTGGACGAGTTCGTAGTACCCGGTGGGTACGAGGGCGGTCGCGAGGTCCCACACCCGGTAGTGGGTGGATTCCTCCACGTAGGTGGTGATGCCGATGAGCGGCCGTGCCACGGTCGTTACCTCCGGGGGTCGGGATGTGAGGCAGGGTCAGGATTTCAGTCGAGGTCCAGCTCCGCCTCGGCTTCCGCCAACGCCGCGAACTCCTCCTCGGGAGCCGAGGCCACGAGGTGGTGCCGACTGTAGATCGCGAAGTAGGCGAGAGCGACGGCGTACACGGCCAGGGCGATGAAAGCCGCGTCCTTGTCCACCAGGAAGGTGGCGACCAGGGCCGACAGGGCGAGTACGAAGGCCACCGAGGAGGTCAGGATTCCGCCGGGGGTGCGGTACGGGCGCTCCAGGTCCGGCTCCCGGCGGCGCAGCACCATGTGCGAGAGGGCCATCAGGGCGTAGGAGATCGTCGCGCCGAACACCGCGATGTTCAGCATCCGCGCGCCGTCTCCGGTGGCGGCGGCGAGCGCGAAACCGATCGCGCCGGGGATGACCAGACCCAGGTACGGGGCCTTGCGCTTCGAGGTCAGCGAGAGGAAGCGGGGCAGGTAGCCGGCCCGGGAGAGGGCGAAGAGCTGGCGCGAGCCCGCGTAGATGAGGGAGAAGAACGAGGCCACCAGCCCGGCGAGGCCCGCGTAGTTGACGAAGCGGCTGAGCGCCGTCGGGCCGCCGTCCCCCTCCAGCGCCACGACCAGCGGGTTGCCCGCCGACTTGACGGCGTCCGCGCCCTGCGCGCCGGTCGCCGCGAAGAAGGTGATCAGCGCCAGCAGGGCGAGGATGCCCATGGAGATGGACAGCGCCTTCGGCATGGAGCGGACCGGGTCCTTGGCCTCCTCGGCCGCCAGCGGTACGCCCTCCACCCCCAGGAAGAACCACATGCCGAAGGGGAAAGCGGCCCAGATGCCCAGCACGCCCAGCGGCAGCCAGGAGTTCGAGCCGAATGCGCCCGCGTCGACCGGAATGTCGTTGAGGCGGTCGGCGCCGAAGTCGGTGAAGGCGCCCACCGCGAAGATCAGCAGCGCGGCGACGGCGATGGCGGTCACGACGAGGCTGAAGCGCAGGGCCTCACCGACGCCCCACAGGTGGACTCCTATGAAGACGACGAAGCAGCCGAGGTAGACGGGCCAGCTGGAGGTGAGGCCGAAGAGGCCGAGGGACTCGACGTAGTCGCCGATGAAGATGACGATCGCGGCCGGGGCCAGGATGTACTCGATGAGGATCGCGGTACCGGTGAGGAAGCCGCCCCACGGGCCCAGCGCGCGGCGGGCGAAGCCGTATCCGCCGCCCGCCGTCGGCAGGATGGTGGACAGCTCCGCCAGGGAGAAGACCAGGCAGGCGTACATCGCGCCCATGAGGACGGTGGCGATGGCCAGGCCGCCGAAGCCGCCCTTGTCGAGGCCGACGTTCCAGCCGGAGAAGTCCCCGGAGACCACGTACGCGACGCCGAGACCGGTGAGGAGCAGCCAGCCGGCGCTGCCACGGCGCAGGGTGCGGCGTTCCAGGTAGTCGGCGGACGTGTCGCCGGCCTCGGGGAACGTGGGGGGTGCGGGCACGGCTGTCAGCCGTGCCTCGGTGTCGTCGGCCATCGGGCGCTCCTGCCTCAGGGCAATGGTTGTGGGGCGTACCTTTGCCGGATTGCAGGGGAGTGCGCAAGACCTCTGCGTTAAACAGAAGTTACGAATCCCTCCCCGTCTCAGGCCAGGAAGCCCCGCAGCAGCGCCGCCGTGCCGCAGCAGTGCTCGCGCATCGTCTCGCGCGCCCCGGCCGCGTCCCGCTCCAGCACGGACTCGACCAGCGAGGTGTGCTGCTGCTGCGAGTGCTCCAGGTTGCGCACCAGGAGCGGGATGCAGTCCAGCAGGTCGTTGACGGTGGCCCGGACCGCCGCGTACTGGGCCGTCAGGGTGGCGGACCCGGCCAGCTCGCACAGGGTCAGGTGGAAGAGGGTGTCCTGGCGGCGGTAATCGGCGAGCGGGGCGTCGTGCGTGGCGGTGAGCGCGGCGAGCAGCCTTTCGGTGCCCTCCTCGGTCAGGCCCTGGGAGGCGCACAGGCCGGCCGCCCCCACCTCCAGGACCTCGCGGAACCGCAGGGCGTCCTCGATGTCCACGCCCGCGACCCGCCGGCGCAGCTCCTCCTCGGCGACGCCCGCCGGGGTGTCGGGCCGGGGCAGCACAAACGTTCCGCCGTACCGCCCGCGCCGCGCCTCCACCAGGCCCTGGTCCTGCAGTACCTTCAGCACCTCGCGCAGCGTGACCCGGCTGATCCCCATCCGCTCGGCCAACTCGCGCTCGGGCGGCAGCCGTTCGCCGGCCGGTACCAGGCCCAGCCGGACCACCTGGAGGATCTGCTCCAGTGCCTCCTCGAAACCGTTGCCCGCCCGCACCTGCCGCAGCACGGGATTCAGCCGCGCGATCGCGCCGCCCTCGCTCGCCGTGTCGGTCATCTCGGCTCCTCCCCTTCCCAAGCAATGGTTCTATTCAATACCTTAGGCCCACTCGGCTCACCGAAGGAGAGATTCCCGTGGTAGACCGCAAGCCCCCGCTCGCGCCCGAGGAGCTCCGCTCCCTGGTCGCAAGCGGTGAGATCGACACAGTCGTCCTGGCCTTCCCCGACATGCAGGGACGCCTCCAGGGCAAGCGGTTCGCCGCACAGTTCTTCCTCGACGAGGTCCTCGCGCACGGCACCGAGGGCTGCAACTACCTCCTCGCCGTCGACACCGACATGAACACCGTCGACGGATACGAGATGTCCTCCTGGGACCGGGGCTACGGCGACTTCGCCATGCACCCCGACCTCGCCACCCTGCGCCGCATCCCCTGGAACCCCGGCAGCGCCTTCCTCCTCGCCGACCTCTCCTGGAACGACGGCTCGCCCGTCGTCGCGGCGCCCCGGCAGATCCTGCGCCGCCAGCTGGAGCGCCTCGCCGAGCACGGGTACACCGCGATGGTCGGTACCGAGCTGGAGTTCATGGTCTTCCAGGACACCTACGAGCAGGCCTGGAGCGCCAACTACCGCGGCCTTACCCCCGCCAACCAGTACAACATCGACTACTCCGTCCTCGGGACCGGGCGCATCGAACCCCTGCTGCGCCGCATCCGCAACGAGATGCAGGCCGCGGGCCTGATCGTCGAGTCGGCGAAGGGGGAGTGCAACCTCGGCCAGCACGAGATCGCCTTCCGCTACGACGAGGCGCTCACCACCTGCGACCAGCACTCCGTCTACAAGACCGGGGCCAAGGAGATCGCCGCGCAGGAGGGCGTCTCGCTCACCTTCATGGCCAAGTTCGACGAGCGCGAGGGCAACTCCTGTCACATCCACCTCTCGCTCGGCGACGCCGACGGATGCAACGCGATGGCCGGCGACGGACCAGGCGGAATGTCACCGGTGATGCGACACTTCCTGGCCGGTCAGCTGGCCGCGCTGCGCGACTTCTCCCTTCTCTACGCCCCGAACATCAATTCGTACAAGCGTTTCCGGCCGGGATCCTTCGCGCCGACCGCCGTCGCCTGGGGCGTGGACAACCGGACGTGCGCACTCCGCGTCGTCGGCCACGGCCGCTCCATGCGCTTCGAGAACCGCCTCCCCGGCGGTGACGTCAACCCGTACCTCGCCGTCGCCGGCCTGGTCGCGGCCGGGCTCTACGGCATCGAGAACCGCCTGGAACTGCCGGAGGCGTGCCCCGGGAACGCGTACACCGCCGACTACGCGCACGTCCCCGCGACCCTGCGCGAGGCCGCCGAACTCTGGGAGAACAGCGAGATCGCCAAGGCCGCGTTCGGCCCGGAAGTGGTCGCCCACTACCGGAACATGGCGCGCGTCGAGCTGGACGCCTACGACTCCGCCGTAACGGACTGGGAGCTGCGCCGCTCCTTCGAACGCCTGTAAGCCCCTACCGAAAGTCTGAGAGGCACCACGTGTCCGATGCGCTGGCCCCACTCGATCTGAGAGTGCTGAATCCGGCCACCGAGGAAACCGTCGCCATCGTCCCGGCCGCCACACGGGACGATGTCGATGCCGCCGTCGCCCGAGCCGCCGCTGCCCAGCGCGGCTGGGCGGCGGCCGCCCCCGCCGACCGGGCCCGGCTGCTGCGCCGCTTCGCCGCGGCCGTCGACGGGCACGTCGAGGAACTGGCCCAGCTGGAGGTCCGCGAAGCCGGGCACACCATCGGCAACGCCCGCTGGGAGGCGGGCAACGTACGCGACCTGCTCGAATTCGCCGCCGGGGGAGTGGAACGGCTCTCCGGCCGCCAGATCCCCGTCGCCGGCGGCATCGACGTCACCTTCCTCGAACCCCTCGGCGTCATCGGCGTGATCGCCCCGTGGAACTTCCCCATGCCGATCGCCGCCTGGGGCCTCGCCCCGGCCCTCGCCGCCGGCAACGCCGTCATCCTCAAGCCCGCCGAAACCACCCCGCTGACCGCGCTGCGCCTCGCCGAACTCGCCCTCGAAGCCGGGATCCCCGAGCACCTCTTCCAGGTGCTCCCCGGCCACGGGGCCGTCGCGGGCGACGCTCTCGTCGAGCACCCGGGCGTCGCGAAGATCGTCTTCACCGGCTCCACCCGCGTCGGCAAGCAGATCATGGCCAAGTGCGCCGACCGGGTGAAGCGCGTCACCCTCGAACTCGGCGGCAAGAGCCCCAACATCGTCTTCGCGGACGCCGACCTTGAAGCCGCCGCGGCCGCCGCCCCCATGGCCTTCCTCGACAACACCGGCCAGGACTGCTGCGCCCGCACCCGGATCCTCGTACAGCGCTCCGTGTACGACCGCTTCCTGGAGCTGGTCGCCCCCGCCATCGCATCCGTGTTGGTCGGCGACCCGTCCGACGAGAAGACCCAGATGGGGCCGCTGATCTCCCGGCCGCAACTGGAGCGCGTACGGTCCTACGTCACCGACGACCTCACCGCGATCCGCGGCACCGCCCCCGACGGACCCGGCTTCTGGTACCCGCCGACCCTCGTCACGGACGTCGCCCCCACCGCGCCCGTGGCCGCCGAGGAGGTCTTCGGCCCGGTCGCCGTCGTCCTGCCCTTCGAGGACGAGGAGGACGCCGTACGCCTGGCCAACGCGACCGAGTACGGCCTCTCCGGCTCCCTCTGGACCCGCGACATCGGCCGCGCGCTGCGCGTCTCGCGCGCCGTCGCCGCCGGCAACCTGTCCGTCAACTCCCACAGCAGCGTCCGCTACTGGACCCCCTTCGGCGGCTACAAGCAGTCCGGCCTCGGCCGCGAGCTCGGACCCGACGCCCTCACCGCTTTCACCGAGACCAAGAACGTCTTCATCAGCACGGAGGCCTGAAGCACATGTCCACTGAAGAGATCATCTGCCGCCGACTGGTCGGCCGCACCGCCGTCATCACCGGAGCCGGCAGCGGCATCGGTCTCGCCACCGCGCGCCGGCTCGCCTCCGAGGGCGCCAACGTCGTCTGCGCCGACATCGACGAGACCGCCGGCAAGGCCGCCGCCGAGGAGGTCGGCGGCACCTTCGTGAAGGTCGACGTCACCGACAAGGAAGAGGTCGACGCCCTCTTCAAGACGGCCTTCGACACCTACGGCTCCGTCGACATCGCCTTCAACAACGCCGGCATCTCGCCGCCGGACGACGACTCGATCCTCACCACCGGGCTCGACGCCTGGCGCCGCGTCCAGGACGTCAACCTCACCTCCGTGTACCTGTGCTGCAAGGCCGCCCTCCCCTACATGCAGCGCCAGGGCCGCGGCTCGATCATCAACACCGCCTCCTTCGTGGCCATCATGGGCGCCGCCACCTCGCAGATTTCCTACACCGCCTCCAAGGGCGGAGTCCTCGCCATGTCCCGCGAACTCGGCGTCCAGTTCGCCCGCGAGGGCATCCGCGTCAACGCCCTGTGCCCGGGACCGGTCAACACCCCGCTCCTCCAGGAGCTCTTCGCCAAGGACCCGGAGCGCGCCGCCCGCCGCCTCGTGCACATCCCGCTGGGCCGGTTCGCCGAGCCCACCGAGATCGCCGCCGCCGTCGCCTTCCTCGCCAGCGACGACTCCTCCTTCATCAACGCCACCGACTTCCTCGTCGACGGCGGCATCTCGGGCGCCTACGTCACCCCCCTGTAGGCCCTCCGCCTTCCCCGTCCACCGCCACGCCAGCCGGGCGCCGCAAGGTGCCCGGCTGTCCCTTTTCCGATCACCCGAGGAGCAGCATGCAGAGAAAGTGGGCGGCCCCCCTCGCCCTCATGGCGCTCACCAGCTCCGGACTCCTGCTCGCGCCGCCGGCCCAGGCGGGCCAGAGCACCTGCCCCCGCCCGGCCGTCGGAGCCGGCTGGCACGGGGACAACCAGGCCCGCCTCCAGCAGCTCATCGACCGGTACGGCAGCTGCAGCCCGTACCGGCCGAGCCGCACCAAACCCGTCGCCGTCTTCGACTGGGACAACACCGTCGTCAAGAACGACGTCGGCGACGCCACGATGTTCTGGCTGCTGCGCAACGGCAAGATCCGCCAGCCCGCCCGCGGGGACTGGTCCACCACCAGCCGCCACCTCACCCCGGCCGCCGCCACCGCGCTGGCCGGCGCCTGCGGCAGCCTCGCCCGCGCCGGCGCCCCGCTGCCGACCGGGACCCCGGAAGGCTCCGGCTGCGCCGACGAGATCAACGCCGTCTACGGCACCGCCGCGACCAGGGCCGGCGCCGCCGCCTTCGCCGGCTGGGACCGCCGTACGACCGAACCCGCCTACGCCTGGCTCCCCCAGCTCATGCAGGGCTGGACCGCCCGCGAGGTCCGCGGCTTCGCCGCCGCCGCCCGCACCGAGAACCTCGCCGCGCCCATCGGCACCACGCAGCAGGTCGGCACCACCACCACCGCCACCGGCTGGGTCCGCTACTACGACCAGCAGAAGGACCTGATCGCCGCCCTCCGGAAGGCCGGCTTCGACGTCTGGATCAGCTCGGCCTCCCCACAGCCGGTCGTCGAGGTGTGGGCCGAGGGCGTGGGCATCGACGCGCAGCACGTCATCGGCATCCGCAACACCACCACGTACGGCGGGAAGTTCACCGCCCACCTCCAGGGCTGCGGATCCGTCGAGGAGGGTGCCGACACGATGATCACGTACATCGACGGCAAGCGCTGCTGGATCAACAAGGAGGTCTTCGGCGTGCGCGGCGCGGCCGCCGAGAAGGTCCAGCCGGCCGCCCGCCGCCAGGTGTTCGCCGCCGGAGACTCCGACACGGACATCTCGTTCCTGCGCGACGCGACCGCCCTGCGCCTCGTCGTCAACCGGAACAAGAACGAGCTGATGTGCCGGGCGTACGACGACAGCGACGGCCGGTGGATCGTGAACCCGATGTTCATCGAGCCCAAGAAGCAGAAGACCAGCCCCTACCCGTGCTCCACGACGGGCTACGTCGACCACGACGGAACCAAGGGCCCGGTCGTCCGGGGTGACAGGAGCGTCATCCCGGACCAGACGGACTCGGTCTACTAGGTCCCCGGGTCCTGCCCGGACAGGACCTAGAGGAACGTGCGGCCCTCACCCCGGTACGTCGGGACGCCCGCCGTCACCCTGTCGCCCTCGACGAGGTGCAAGGTGTCGAACCGCTCGCACAGTTCGCCCGCCTTCGCGTGACGGAACCACACCCGGTCGCCGATCAGCAGATCGTCGGCCGGGCTGCCGAGCAGCGGGGTCTGCACCTCGCCGGCGCCCTCCTGCGGGTCGTAGCGCAGGCCCTCGGGCAGGTACGGGACCGGCAGCCGGTCCGCGCCGGCCGCGCCGGAGGCGGGATAGCCGCCGCCCAGTACCGTCACCACACCCACCCCGGGCCGGCGCACGACCGGCTGCGCGAAGAGGGCGGCCGGACGCCCGCTGAACGAGGTGTAGTTGTCGAACAACCGGGGCACATACAGCCCGGACCCGGCCGCGATCTCCGTCACCGCGTCCTCCGCGGCCGTCTGCTGCACGCTGCCGGTCCCGCCCCCGTTGACGAACTCCAGGTCGGGCACCACCGCACGCACGGCCCGCACCACAGCGGCCCGCCGTGCCGCCAGTTCCTTGCGGGCAGCGCTCTGCATGAGCCGGATGGCCCGGGAGCGCAGCGGCCGGCCCGCCGGCGCATCCCCGACCCCGGCGACGTGCCCCTCGTACGCCATCAGCCCGACCACCCGGAATCCGGGCCGGGAACCGACCGCACGGGCCAGCCCGGCCAGCTGACCCGGCTCCCGCAGGGGCGACCTCCGCGCCCCGACCCGCACCCTCCCGCCCAGCAGGTGCAGGGCGGTGTCCAGTTCCAGACAGACCCTGATCTCCTCCGCGCCACCGTCCCGCGACCGCTCGATGAGGTCCAGCTGCGCGAGATCGTCCACCATGACGGTGACCGCGGCGGCCAGCTTGGGATCGGCCGCCAGCTCGGCGAACGCGGCCCGGTCGGCGGACGGATAGGCGAGCAGCACGTCCTCGAACCCGGACCGGGCCAGCCACAGCGACTCGGCGAGCGTGTACGACATGATCCCGGCGAACCCGGGCCGGGCCAGGACCCGTTCGAGGAGCGCACGGCACCGCACGGACTTGCTGGCGACACGCACCGGCTTCCCGCCGGCCCGGCGCACCAGGTCGTCGGCGTTGGCGTCGAACGCGTCGAGATCCACGATGGCCAGCGGCGCGTCCAGGTGCGCGGTCGCCCGGTCGTACCGGGCGCGATCGGCGGCTGCGGAGTTCATGGCGGGAGCTTGCCAGACCCTTCTACCGATGGGTAGGGGTTCCGGCCCCGGCGCCAGCCAGGCCCCGGCAGGGACACCGCCCGGCCCCCGCCCGGGGACCCCGTAGAGTACGGGCAGGCAGCCGTACGGAACGGGGGGCGGAGCCGCCGGATGACCACGTCGACACCGCGGACCGCGGTCCTGGGCGAGCCCGATCCGCCCCCGCCGCCCACCCCGCCGCCCCCGGCCGCACACCCCCGCCGCCACCCCGGACGGGTCGTCGCCGCCGCGCTCTGCGGCCTCCTCGGCACCGGCCTCCTCGGCGGCGCCGGAGCCGACGCCTGGTTCGAACACCGGGCCGCACACCGCCCCTTGCCCGCCGACGCCGCCTACCGCAAGGCCGAGTCGCTCTGGCGGTCCGCCCCCGTGGACACCCTCTTCCCGCCCGTCCTCGCCGGCCCCGCGGCCGGCCCCGGCGGTTCGAACCGCACCTGGACCCGCATCGCGCTCGCCCCGGACGCAGACTGCCCCGCCGCCCTCGCCCCCGACTGGCAGCGCCTGCTGGCCGACACCGGCTGCACCCGCGTGCTGCGCGCCACCTACACCGACGCCACCCGCAGCTTCCTCGTCACCGTCGGCTTGGTCTTCACACCCGCCGACGCCCCCGCGATGCAGGCCCTCACCGGCCGGCTCTCCGCCCCGCCCGCCTACGGATTCGCCGACACCCAGCGCGCCGCCTGGACCGCCTCGGTGCGCGGCGAGGCCCCCGCCGTCGTCTACACCGTCTCCGCCTTCGCCGACGGCCGTCTCCTGGACGCGCCCCGCCCCGCGGAGGACGTGATGAGGAAGGACGCCACGGGAGCCGTGGCCCAGGCGGGCCTCGGCCACGAGGCCAAGGCGGTCGCCGACCGCATCGGCGACGGTCTGGCCGCCCTCGCCGCCCCGCCCACCACGCCCGCCCCGGAGGCCCGATGACGTCCCGACGGGCCTGGCGCCGCGGCACCTTGCGTTCCGCGGCCACCCGCGCCGCCGCCACACTGGCCCTCGCCGCCGCCCTCACGGCGGCCACCGCGCCCCCGGCCGCCGCCGACGCCATACGCGACCGCCAGTGGGGCCTCCTGGCCCTGCGTGCCGAAGAGGCCTGGGGCACCACCCGCGGCGACGGCGTCACCGTCGCCGTCCTCGACACGGGCGTCGACGACTCCCACCCCGACCTGGCCGGCCAAGTCCTCGGCGGCACCGACCTCATCGGCATGGGCGCCGGCCGCGGCGACCGCTCCTGGGCCCGCCACGGCACCGCCATGGCGAGCATCATCGCCGGGCACGGCCACGGCGCCGGACGCGGCCAGGGCGTCCTCGGCATCGCTCCGCAGGCCAAGATCCTCCCGGTCCGGGTGATCCTGGAGGAGGGCGACCCGGGCCGCGCCCAGGCCCGCGACAGCAAGGGCGGCGCCCTCGCCGAAGGCATCCGCTGGGCCGCCGACAACGGCGCCGACGTGATCAACCTGTCCCTCGGCGACGACAGCGACTCCGCCCACCACGAGGCGGGGGAGGACGAGGCCGTCCAGTACGCCCTCACCAAGGGAGTGATCGTCGTCGCCTCCGCGGGCAACGGCGGCGAGAGCGGCGACCGGGTCTCCTACCCGGCCGCCTACCCGGGGGTCATCGCCGTCACCGCCGTCGACCGCCGCGGCAAGAAGGCCAAGTTCTCGACCCGCAACTGGTACGCCACCGTCAGCGCCCCCGGCGTCGACGTCGTCATCGCCGACCCCGACCGCTCGTACTACGAGGGCTGGGGCACCAGCGCCGCGGCCGCCTTCGTGTCCGGCGCCGCGGCCCTCGTCAAGGCCGCCCACCCGGACCTCTCGCCGGCCCAGATCAAGAAGCTGCTGGAGGACACCGCCTCCGACAGCCCGCCCGGTGGCCGCGACGACGCCCGCGGCCACGGGATGGTGGACCCCGTCGCCGCCCTCCAGGTCGCGGAGGCCGTGCAGCCGGAGACGCCGGCCCCCGCGCCCGCCGCGGCGCGGAGCCCGTACTTCGGCCCCGGGCCCGACCCGGCGCGCCCGGCCGAGCGGGACGCCCGGCTGGGCGCCCCGGAAGCCGCGGCCGCCGGGGTGGCGCTGCTCGTGCTGGCCGCCGTACTGGCCCGGCGCCCACGGCGGGGCACCCGGGGCCGATCCCACCGCGCGGCACAGTAGGGTCGGGTAACTGTGGCGAACATGGCGAACAAGAACATTCCCGACCCGGGCTTCTCCGACGACGACGGCTCGGCCGACCCGCGGCTGAGCGCGGCCCTGGCCGCGTGGGCCGAGGACCGGACGAACGAGCCCCGGGTGCTGGCGGCCCTGAAGGAGGCCCGCCTGCTGGTCCCGGTCGTCGCCGTCCTCGGCGAGGTGGAGACCGACCCGGAGACGGGCCTCAAGCGCGAGAAGACCAGCGACATGGCCGTCCCGACGCTGCGGGCGGGCGACCGGCGGGCGCTGCCCGCCTTCACCTCGACCGCCTCGCTCGCGCTCTGGGACCCGGCCGCACGGCCGGTGGCGGTCCCGCTGCACCAGGCCCTGGCGGCCGCCGCGCACGAGAAGGCCGACACCCTGGTCCTGGACCTGGCCGGTCCGGTCACCTACCAGCTGACCGGCTCCGCGCTGCTCGCGCTGGCCGAGGGCCGCACGGACGCGGACCCGCTGGCCGACCCCGCCGTACGGGAGGCCGTACGGGCCGCGGTGGCGGCGGAGGAGGCCGTGCTCCGCGCCTACCTGGGCCCGGGCTCCGCGGATTCCGACGGCACCCTCGCGATCGTGCCGGCCGCGGACGGCCAGGCACCCGCGGCGGCCCGCCGGGTCGCCGAGGCCCTGGCGGCGGACGAGACCCTGCGGGCCCGGCTGGTGCGCGGGCTGGACCTGGCGCTGCTGCCGTCGGACGCCCCGGCCCCGCCCGGCGAGGCGCTGTTCACCCGCTGAACGAGCGCCCGCCCGGCGAGGCGCTGTTCACCCGCTGAACGAGCAGGAACGACGAAGGGTGGTACCGGAGCATTCCCGGTACCACCCTTTTCGCCGTGCGGCGGTGACTCAGCCGAAGACCGGCCCCGTGAACTTCTCGCCCGGCCCCTGGCCCGGTTCGTCCGGGACGATCGAGGCCTCGCGGAAGGCCAGCTGGAGCGACTTCAGGCCGTCCCGCAGCGGGGCGGCGTGGAAGGAGCTGATCTCGGTGGCGCTCGCGGTGACCAGGCCGGCGAGAGCCGTGATCAGCTTGCGGGCCTCGTCGAGGTCCTTGTGCTCGGAGTCCGGCTTGTCGAGGCCCAGGTTGACCGCCGCGGCGCTCAGCAGGTGCACGGCCACCGTGGTGATCACCTCGACGGCGGGGACGTCCGCGATGTCGCGGGTCATGGCGTCGTAGTCGGGGGTGCCGTCGGCAGTGGGGTCGGCGGGGGAGGTCGCGTCAGTCATGCTCCACACGATAAGCCGGTCGGGGGTCGTCCCCGACCGGAGTACCGGGTGAGCGGCTCCGGCGCGGAATGCTATATTGGGTCACGACCGGCCGGAGACGTATGTCCCCGGCCCACAAGTGGAGGCTCCGATCTCCCACCCGACCACCCTCCGGGGAGGCGGGTCACCGGTCAGGTGGCATCCATCGTTCCGTACGGACGATGGAAAGCTGCCCGAGTCTGCGCCCCGCGGTTCGCACGCGGCGGTGCTCCGGTCGTTTTGGAGCCCCTGCCTGTGCCCGGCGGGGCTTTTTTCATTCTCCCGCTGCGGTCGGTCTGACGGAAATACACGTCAGCGGCTGTCTGCCAGGCAGCCGTGTGGTGCTACCGAGGAGGATCCATCAGCACCGAGCCCCGCATCAACGACCGGATTCGCGTTCCCGAGGTACGACTCGTCGGTCCCAGCGGCGAGCAGGTCGGCATCGTGCCGCTTGCCAAGGCGCTTGAGCTCGCGCAGGAGTACGACCTCGACCTGGTCGAGGTCGCGGCGTCCGCACGCCCGCCGGTCTGCAAGCTCATGGACTACGGCAAGTTCAAGTACGAGTCGGCCATGAAGGCCCGTGAGGCGCGCAAGAACCAGGCGCACACGGTCATCAAGGAAATGAAGCTCCGGCCGAAGATCGACCCGCACGACTATGACACCAAGAAGGGTCACGTCGTTCGGTTCCTCAAGCAGGGCGACAAGGTCAAGATCACGATCATGTTCCGTGGTCGCGAGCAGTCCCGGCCGGAACTCGGCTACCGACTGCTGCAGCGTCTCGCTTCGGACGTCGAGGACCTCGGGTTCATCGAGTCGAACCCGAAGCAGGACGGCCGAAACATGATCATGGTCCTCGGTCCGCACAAGAAGAAGACCGAGGCGATGGCCGAAGCCCGCGAGGCGCAGGCCGCCCGCAAGGCCGAGCGCCAGGGTGTCGCCCTCACCGACGACGAGGCTCCTTCCGCGGAGACCGTCGAGGTCGAGGCCGAGGCCACCGAGGTCGCCGAGGACGAGGTCACCGAGGCTGCCGCCGAAGAGGCGCCCGCCAAGGAGCCGAACACCGAGGCCTGATTCCGGGGCAGCCCGCCTCGGATCACCGAAACAACATGACGCTCCCGCGAGCCGGTCCGGTACTGGACCGGTGGGAGCGCCACCGACGAGGAGATAACGGCGCTATGCCGAAGAACAAGACGCACAGCGGTTCCAAGAAGCGCTTCAAGATCACCGGCTCCGGCAAGGTGCTCCGTGAGCGCGCCGGCAAGCGCCACCTGCTCGAGCACAAGTCGTCCCGTGTCACCCGCCGCCTGACCGGCACCGCGGAGATGGCCCCCGGCGACGCCGCGAAGATCAAGAAGCTTCTCGGCAAGTGACGTCCTCCGCTCCCCCTGGCGGGAGCGGTGACGTCAAGACCGGGACCCCATCGAATTCGGGCCGTGTGAAGACACCCACGGCCCCGCTACAAGGAGTTAAAAAGTGGCACGCGTCAAGCGGGCAGTAAACGCCCACAAGAAGCGCCGGGCAATCCTCGAGGCGGCCTCCGGCTACCGCGGTCAGCGTTCGCGCCTGTACCGCAAGGCCAAGGAGCAGGTCACCCACTCGCTGGTCTACAACTTCAACGACCGCAAGAAGCGCAAGGGCGACTTCCGTCAGCTGTGGATCCAGCGCATCAACGCCGCTGCCCGCCAGAACGGCATGACGTACAACCGCCTCATCCAGGGTCTGAAGGCCGCCAACATCGAGGTGGACCGCAAGATCCTCGCCGAGCTGGCCGTCAACGACGCCAACGCGTTCGCCGCGCTGGTCGAGGTCGCGCAGAAGGCCCTCCCGGCCGACGTCAACGCCCCCAAGGCTGCTGCGTAAGGCTTTGCCGGCGGCTTGAAGCAGTCGGCACCCACGGACCCGCAGGCGATTGCCTGCGGGTCCGTGTGCGTTCGCCCCGCCCCCGTCGGGGCACCCCCGCGACCCCACGCCCCCGCGACCCGCCAGCCCCGCGCGCTCCGCCCCCGCACGGCGATCGCCCGCCCGTGGCCGTCCGGAGCGGCGCTCCGGAACCCGAGAGAGAACCCCTGAGACCATGCGCACCCCCGCCGAGCTGATCTCCCTCCGATCCCCGCGGGTGGCCGCCGCCAGGCGACTGGCGCGGCGGAACTTCCGCACCAAGGAGCGCCGGTTCATCGCCGAGGGCCCGCAGGCGGTCCGCGAGGCCGTCGAGCACCGCGGGACCGGGGGTACGCCGACCCTGATCGAGCTGTTCGCCACCGTCGAGGCCGCCGAGCGGTACTCCGAGATCGTCGAAGCCGCCCTGCACGCGGGCGCCCGCGTGCACTACGCCTCCGACGAGGTGCTCGCCGAGGTCTCGCAGACCGTCACCCCGCAGGGTCTCGTCGGCGTCTGCCACTTCCTGGACTCGCCCTTCGAGGACGTCCTGGCGGCCCGGCCGAAGCTCGTCGCCGTCCTCGCGCACGTCCGCGACCCCGGCAACGCCGGTACGGTGCTGCGCTGCGCGGACGCCGCCGGCGCGGACGCGGTGGTACTGACCGACGCCTCCGTGGACCTCTACAACCCCAAGTCCGTACGGGCCTCCGTGGGCTCCCTCTTCCACCTCCCGGTGGCGGTCGGCGTCCCGGTCGAGCGGGCCGTCGAGGGCCTGCGCGCGGCGGGCGTACGGATCCTCGCGGCCGACGGGGCGGGCGAGGACGACCTCGACGCCGAGCTGGACGCGGGCACCATGGGCGGGCCCTCCGCCTGGGTCTTCGGCAACGAGGCCTGGGGTCTGCCGGAGGAGACCCGGGCCCTGGCGGACGCCGTCGTACGGGTCCCGATCCACGGCAAGGCGGAGAGCCTGAACCTCGCGACGGCCGCCGCGGTCTGCCTGTACGCCTCCGCGCGTGCACAGCGGGCGCCCGGAGGGTGCCGCTCCGTGACCCCCAGCTAGTAATGTGGCGGCCCGGGGGCCCACTGCGCTACTCGGAGATGTGGGGTACGGGGACATGACCGTCGGTACGAACAGCTCACCGGGGGCCGTCACGGCGGCCCCGGCCGGAACCGGCGGCCGAGAGGCCCCGCCGGTGAGCGATGCCCTCGCCGGCGTCCCGCCGCAGGCCCAGGCCCCGGCCGGCCGCGTCCTGCCGGCGGCCCGTGGCGCGGTCCCGGGCGGCGACACCCCCGGTGACGGGCTCAGCTTCGGGGTCGACCCCGACGACCTGCCCGACGGGCTCGTCGTCGCCGACGACACCGGGCGCGTGATCTGCTTCAACTCCGCCGCCGCACGGATCACAGCCCTGTCGCCGGACCAGGCGCTCGGCGCCCGCATCGACGCCGCGCTGCCGCTGGAGGACCTCGAAGGCCGCCGCTGGTGGGCGCTGACCGATCCGTACGGCGGCCTCGCCACCCGCCGCGGGCAGCCCGAGCGCAACCTCCTGCTCCCCGGCGGGCGCGAGGTGCTGGTCTCCGCCCGGTACGTCCGCACCCACCCCACCGGCCCGCTGCGCCGCCTCGTCATCACCCTGCGCGGCACCGAGGCCCGCCGCCGCACCGAGCGCAGCCATGCCGAGCTGATCGCCACCGTCGCCCACGAGCTGCGCTCCCCGCTGACCTCCGTCAAGGGGTTCACCGCGACGCTGCTCGCGAAGTGGGAGCGGTTCACCGACGACCAGAAGCGGCTGATGCTGGAGACCGTCGACGCCGACGCCAACCGCGTCACCCGGCTCATCGCCGAGCTCCTCGACATCTCCCGCATCGACTCCGGCCGCCTGGAGGTGCGCCGCCAGCCCGTCGACATCGCCACCGCCGTCGGCCGCCACGTCCAGGCGCTCACCGCGAACGGCCAGGCCCCCGAGCGCTTCCTCGTACGGGTCGGCCGCCCGCTCCCCGACCTGTGGGCCGATCCGGACAAGATCGACCAGATCCTCGGCAACCTTCTCGAAAATGCGGTGCGCCACGGGGAGGGAACGGTCACCATCGACGTATCGCCGCACGAGAAGGGAACCGCCGTCACCGTGACCGACGAAGGCCCCGGGATCCCCGAGGAGTCGATGGGCCGCGTCTTCACCCGCTTCTGGCGGGGGAGCAAGCGCGGCGGCACCGGCCTGGGCCTGTACATCGTCAAGGGCATCGTGGAGGCGCACGGCGGCACCATCACGGTCGGCCGCGGCCCCGGCGGCGGCGCCGAGTTCCGATTTATCCTGCCCGTGAGCGCCCCGGCGTACCTCACGCAGTAGCACTGCGGAGCGTCTCGCCAGGCGGCCCACGGGCCTCCTTCACCCCCAGCGACCTTTAGACTCGTCCTTTGGCACCTTTGTGTCCTCGTGGCGAGCGTGTCGGTCGAGCGCGCCGCGCGGGGATCCACCAGCCAGCCATCGGAAGTACGGGAAGAGATGTCGGCACCGAACAAGTCGTACGACCCTGTCGAGGTCGAGGCACTGAAACCGGAAGAGATCGAGCGCATGCGGGACGAGGCGCTCGCCGCCTTCGCGTCCGCCGGCGACCTCGACGCGCTGCGTGAGGCGAAGACCGCGCACATGGGCGACCGCTCGCCCCTGGCGCTCGCCAACCGCGAGATCGGCGCGCTGCCCCCCCAGGCCAAGGCCGAGGCGGGCAAGCGCGTGGGCCAGGCCCGCGGCGCCGTGAACAAGGCCTTCGGGGCCCGCACGGTCGAGCTCGAAGCCGAGCGCGACGAGCGGGTGCTGGTCGAGGAGGCCGTGGACGTCACGCTGCCCTACGACCGCGTACCCGCCGGCGCACGGCACCCCCTGACCACGCTGATGGACCGCATCGCGGACATCTTCGTGGGCATGGGGTACGAGGTCGCCGAGGGGCCCGAGGTGGAGGCGGAGTGGTTCAACTTCGACGCCCTCAACTTCACGCCCGACCACCCGGCGCGCCAGATGCAGGACACCTTCTTCGTCCAGGGGCCGGAAGGCACCGAGGGCGACGAGTCCGGTGTCGTGCTGCGCACCCACACCTCCCCGGTGCAGGCGCGCTCGCTGCTGGAGCGCAAGCCCCCCGTCTACATCGTCTGCCCGGGCCGGGTGTACCGCACCGACGAGCTCGACGCGACGCACACCCCGGTCTTCCACCAGGTCGAGCTGCTCGCCGTGGACGAGGGCCTGACCATGGCCGACCTCAAGGGCACCATGGACCACATGGTCCAGGAGCTCTTCGGCGAGGGCACGACCACGCGCCTGCGCCCGCACTTCTTCCCCTTCACCGAGCCGTCCGCCGAGATGGACATGCAGTGCTACGTGTGCCGCGGCGAGTCGGTGGGCAACCCCGACCGCCCGTGCCGCACCTGCTCCAGCGAGGGCTGGATCGAGCTCGGCGGCTGCGGCATGGTCAACCCCAAGGTGCTCATCGCCTGCGGTGTCGACCCGGAGAAGTACAGCGGGTTCGCCTTCGGGTTCGGCATCGAGCGGATGCTGATGTTCCGTCACAACGTTGAAGACATGCGAGACATGGTCGAAGGTGACGTTCGCTTCACCCGGCCGTTCGGGAGTGAGATCTGATGCGCGTCCCGCTTTCCTGGCTGCGGGAGTACGTCGACCTCCCCGCGGGCGAAACCGGTCGTGACGTGGCGGCCAAGCTCGTCGACGCCGGCCTCGAGGTCGAGACCGTCGAGCAGCTCGGCGGCGGGCTCGAGGGCCCGCTCGTCGTCGGCCAGGTGCTGACCATCGAGGAGCTCGAGGGCTTCCGCAAGCCGATCCGTTTCTGCACGGTCGACGTCGGCCAGGCCAACGGCACCGGCGAGCCGCAGGAGATCGTCTGCGGCGCCCGGAACTTCTCCGTCGGCGACAAGGTCGTCGTGGTCCTGCCCGGCGCGGTGCTGCCCGGCGACTTCGCGATCGCCTCGCGCAAGACGTACGGCCGTACCTCGCACGGCATGATCTGCTCCGGCGACGAGCTGGGCATGGGCGACGACGGCACGCACGGCATCATCGTGCTGCCGCCCGAGTACGAGGTCGGCACCGACGCGATCGAGCTGCTCCAGCTCGTCGACGAGGTCCTCGACATCGACATCACGCCGGACCGCGGCTACTGCATGTCCATGCGCGGTGTCGCCCGCGAGGCGGCCACCGCGTACGGCCTGCCGCTGCGCGACCCGGCGCTGCTCGACGTCCCGGCGCCGAACTCGTACGGCTACCCGGTCGAGGTCGACGACCCGGCCGGCTGCGACCGCTTCACCGCCCGAACCGTGACCGGCCTCGACCCCGAGGCGCGGTCTCCGATCTGGCTCACCCGCCGCCTCCAGAAGGCCGGCATGCGCCCGATCTCGCTCGCCGTCGACATCACCAACTACGTGATGCTGGAACTCGGCCAGCCGCTGCACGCCTACGACCGCTCGCGGATCGACGGCGCCATCGGTGTCCGCCGCGCCGAGCAGGGCGAGAAGTTCACCACCCTCGACGGGGTCAAGCGCACGCTCGACGCCGAGGACCTGGTGATCACCGACAACAGCGGGCCGATCGGGCTCGCCGGTGTCATGGGCGGCGCCGACACCGAGATCGCCGACTCCGTGACCGACCCCGAGACGGGCGCCGTCACCGGGACCACGGACGTGGTCATCGAGGCCGCGCACTTCGACTCCGTGTCGATCTCGCGCACCGCCCGCCGCCTGAAGCTCTCCTCGGAGGCCTCCAAGCGCTTCGAGCGGGGCGTCGACCCGCTGGCCGCCGCCGCGGCCGCGCAGCGGACCGTCGACCTGCTCGTGCTCCTCGCGGGCGGCACCGCCGAGGCGGGCGTCACCGAGTTCCTCGCCCCGGGCGCCCCGCGCACCATCGCGATGAGCGCGGACCACCCGGACCGGGTCGCGGGCATGGACTACGGCCGCGAGACCGTCGTACGCCGCCTCCAGGAGATCGGCTGCGACGTCTACGGCCAGGACGAGCTCGTCATCACCGTCCCCTCGTGGCGGCCCGACCTCGCCGAGCCCAACGACCTCGCCGAAGAGGTCATCCGGCTGGAGGGCTACGGGAACCTCCCGTCGACCCTTCCTCAGGTGCCCTCCGGCCGCGGTCTGACGGCGCGGCAGCTGCTGCACCGCCGGGTCGGCCGCGCGCTGGCCGGCGCGGGCTACGTCGAGGCGCTGAGCTACCCGTTCATCGGCGAGGGCGTCTTCGACCAGCTCCAGCTGCCGGCGCACGACGCCACGCGCCAGGTCGTCAAGCTGGTCAACCCGATCTCCGACGAGGAGCCGGCGCTGCGCACCACGCTGCTGCCGGGTCTGCTGGGCGCGCTGCGCCGAAACGACAGCCGGGGCAGCCACGACCTCGCGCTCTTCGAGACCGGTTCGGTCTTCCGGGCCGCCGCGCAGCCGGGTGTCGCCGTACGGCTGCCCGTCGACCGGCGTCCCACGGACGAGGAGATCGCCACCCTGAACGCGGCCCTGCCCGCGCAGCCGCGGTATGCCGCGGTCGTGCTGGCCGGTGCGCGCGAGCAGGCCGGCTGGTGGGGCAAGGGCCGCCCGGCCGACTGGGCGGACGCGGTCCAGGCCGCGCGCTCGCTGGCCGTCGAGGCCGGCGCCGAGCTCGTCGTCCGCCAGGGCCAGTACGGTCCCTGGCACCCGGGCCGCTGCGCCGAGCTGGTCGTCACCCTGGACGGGGTGGAGACGGTCATCGGCCACGCAGGTGAGCTGCACCCGCGCGTCGTCAAGGCGATGGGCCTGCCGGCCCGCACCAGCGCGATGGAGCTCGACCTGGACCGCCTCGCGGCGGCCGGTGGCGAGGCCCTCCAGGCGCCCCGGATCTCCTCCTTCCCGGTGGCGACCCAGGACGTCGCGCTGATCGTCGACGCGTCGGTTCCGGCGGCTTCCGTCGAGGCGGCGCTGCGCAAGGGCGCGGGTGAACTCCTCGAATCGCTGCGGCTGTTCGACGTGTTCACCGGCGAGCAGGTCGGTGAGGGCAAGAAGTCCCTGGCGTACGCGCTGCGCTTCCGCGCGGCGGACCGCACGCTGACGGCGGAGGAGTCCACGGCGGCCCGTGACGCGGCCGTGGCCCTGGCGGGCGAGCGGACCGGGGCGGTGCTCCGGGGCGCGTAGCCGCCGCCTGCAAGGCCTGTATGAGGGGCGCATCCGGATCACCGGATGCGCCCCTCATCCGTTCGGGTGACCGCGCTGCGCGCAGCCGGGGCTCCGCCGCAGCCCCCGCGCCTCGAACGCCGGCGGGGCTGTATTCCGGCTGATACCGTCCGCCCGTGCGGCCCGCCGGCGTCGGAGGCGGAGCCTGGGGGGAGTGTGGGGCGGAGCCCCGGGAAGCCCGGGCAGCCGGCCGGTTCCGCCGGGCCGGCGACCAACCGGGCGCCGGCGGAACCGGGACGCCGCCCGCCTGCCGTGGAGTGTCGGGCAGACAGCAGGACGGGCGGCGCGGTGCGGGTCGTCGCACTGTACGAGGGGGAGCCGACGACCCGAGCTGCCTCTTGGCGAGGCCCTTAAGTGAAGCGCCCCCCAGTGCCCGCGCGGCAGAGTGCGCATCGCATTTATGCGCGTACTTGGTTCACACCCCGTGTGAACCGCGCACCCACTAGCCTGAGACCGACGAGCCCTTGGAGCGGCCCATGCAGCCCAATGTCCTGCTCGACGCCCTCCTCGCCGAGGCGGGAATGTCCCACGCCGGACTCGCCGCGTACGTGAACCAGGCAGGCCGCACCCGCGGTCTCGCCCTGCGCTACGAACACACCGCCGTCGCCCGGTGGTTGAAGGGCCAGCGCCCCCGCGGCCAGGTCCCCGACCTGATCTGCGAGGTGCTCGGCGGCCGGCTGCGGCGGCCCGTCGGGCTGGACGACATCGGGCTCGGCGTGCCGGGCGGGGCAGCCTCCGCGCAGGCCTCCCCGCTCAGCGGCTTCGTGGACCGGGCCGCGGCCCTGTGGCGGTCCGACGGGCAGGCCCGGCCCCAGCTGCTCACCGCCGGGGCGGTCACCGGGACCCCCGCCGTCATCCCGGTCTGGGAGTGGGAGAACCCGCCCGAGGACGCCGACGTCTCCCGCGAGGGCCCGGACCGGATCGGGCCCGAGCACATCGAGATCCTGCGGGCCGCCCGCGCGCACTACGAGCTGATGTACCGCCGGGCCGGCGGGGTGGCCACCCGGGACCGCATCGTCCGTTTCCTCGGCACGGAGACCGCGCCCATGCTGCGCGGCAGTTACCCCGATGCCCTCGGCCGGCGGCTGCACCGGGCCACCGGGTCCCTCGTGGCGGTGGCGGGGATCTGCGCGTACGACTCGGACGCCCACGGGCTCGCCCAGCGCTACTTCCACCAGGCCCTGCGGCTGGCCAAGGCGAGCGGGGACCGCGGCCTCGGGGCGTACGTCATCGCGCTGATCGTCAATCAGTCCCTGCACCTGCGCGAGTACCGCCAGGCCGTGGCCTTCGCCGAGGCGGCGCTGCGCGCCGCGGGCCGGCACACCACCCCGGCGCTGGCCGCGGACCTGTACGCCATGCAGGCCAAGGCGTACGCCCAACTCGGCGACACCCGGGCGGCGTTGGCCTGCATCGGGAACGCGGAGGCAGCGGCCGAGCGGATCAGGCCGGGCACCGAACCGGACGAGACCGGGTACGTACAGCCGGGACTCGTCAACGTCCAGGTCGCCGAGGCGCTGCTCGGCCTGGGAGACCTTGCCGCCGCGCACGAACAGGCGACCGCGGCCGTCGGCACCCCCGCCCACGATCGCGGCCGGGTGCACCGGCTGGCGATGCTGTGCGAGATCCAGCTGCGCCAGGGAGAGGCGGACCGGGCGGTGGCGGCAGCGGCCGAAATGGCCGAGCGGGCCAAGGGGATGGAGTCGCTGCGGCTGCGCGACCGGTTGCGGGCGGTCCGCGAACAGCTGCTGACCAGCGGTTGTTCGGGCGCGGAGGAGACCGCCCAGCTCATCGACGGGGCGCTGCGCGTTCCCCTCTGACGGCTCGAACTGCTGCCATGTTGCCACCCAACCGAACGGAAGGTGGCACAGCCGTGCAGTGGACGAACCTGAGTGAGCAGACTGTGTACAAGAACCGCTGGTTCGACGTGAATCTGGCCGATGTGGAACTCCCCGACGGCCGGCACCTCGACCACTTCGTGATCCGGCTGCGTCCGGTCGCCGTCGCCACGGCCGTCAACGAGGCCAACGAGGTGCTGCTGCTGTGGCGGCACCGCTTCATCACCGACAGCTGGGGGTGGGAGCTGCCCGCCGGGGTGGTCGAGGACGGGGAGTCCGTGGAGACCGCGGCCGCGAGGGAGATGGAGGAGGAATCGGGCTGGCGCCCCGGGCCGCTCCACCACCTGATGACCGTCGAGCCGTCCAACGGGCTGACCGACGCCCGCCACCACCTCTACTGGGCGGACGGAGCCACGTACACCGGCCCTCCCGAGGACGCTTTCGAGTCCTCACGCCGCGAATGGGTCCCGCTCAAGCTCGTGCCGGACATGATCGCGCGGGGGGAGATCCCGGCCGCCAACATGGCGGCCGGGCTGCTGCTCCTGCATCACCTCAGGCTGGGCCGGCCTTAGACCCGGGCGCGGGACCCAGCGGTGGGACCCGGTCCTGGGAGCCGGCCCCGGGGCTCATCCGTACGGGTAGAAGCCCGCGCCCGTCTTGCGGCCCAGGCGGCCCGCGTCGACCATCCGCTGGAGCAGCGGGGGAGCGGCGTACAGCGGCTCTTTGAACTCGGCGTACATGGAGTCGGCCACCGAGGCCACCGTGTCCAGACCGATCAGGTCCGCCAGCTTCAGCGGGCCCATCGGGTGGGCGCAGCCCAGCTCCATGCCGTTGTCGATGTCCTCGCGGCTCGCGATGCCCGACTCGAACATCCGGATCGCGGACAGCAGGTACGGGATGAGGAGCGCGTTGACCACGAAGCCGGACCGGTCCTGGGCGCGGATCGCGTGCTTGCCCAGCACCTTCCCGACCAGGGCCTCGGCCCGCTTGATGGTCTCGTCGCTCGTGGTCAGCGCCGGGATCAGCTCCACGAGCTGCTGCACGGGGGCCGGGTTGAAGAAGTGGATGCCGATGACCTGGTCGGGCCGCGAGGTCGCGACGGCCAGCTTGACCAGCGGGATCGAGGAGGTGTTGGAGGCCAGGATCGCGTCCGGCCGGGTGATCACCTGGTCGAGGACCTGGAAGATCTCCGTCTTGACCTGCTCGTTCTCGACGACAGCCTCGATGACGAGGTCGCGGTCGGCGAACTCGCCGAGGTCGGTGGTGAAGGTGAGGCGGGCCAGGGTGGCGTCCCGCTCCTCCTCGCTGATCTTGCCGCGTTCGGCGGCCTTCGTCAGGGAGTTGTGCAGCCGGGTGCGCCCGATCTCCAGGGCCTCGCCGGTGGTCTCGGCGACCTTCACCTCAAGACCGCTGCGGGCGCACACCTCCGCGATGCCCGCGCCCATCTGGCCGCAGCCCACTACGCCGACCCGTGTGATGTCGGTCGGGAGGGTAGAGAGGTCCGTCACTTCGTGCCTTTCGCTGCTCATCCATCGCGGGTCCCCCGGGCCTGACAGTGGTAACTGCGTTCCGGCGCCCGCCACGCCCCCCGACGTTACCCCCGACCTTGCCCCCGGTGGCGGGCCGGGGCGGGCATGCTGGGCGCACACAGGGCAATGTCACGCAACGGAACGGAGTCGTCACATGGCGTACATCGGGCGGCGGGGGCTGCTGGCAGGGGCCGCTGGGGCGCTGGCCTCGGCGGCATCGGGCCGGGCGGGGCTCGCGTGGGCGGCGGCGCCCGCGCGAGCCCGCGAAGCACCGGCCGCGGAGTTCCGGGGGATGTGGATCGCCTCCGTGGCGAACGTGGACTGGCCCTCCGAGAGCGGGCTGTCGGCCCAGGAGCAGCGGGCGCAGCTGCTCGGGCTCCTGGACACGGCGGTGAGGCGACGGCTCAACGCCGTGATCCTCCAGGTCCGGCCGGCGGCCGACGCGCTGTGGCCCTCACGGCTGGAGCCGTGGTCGCAGTGGCTGACGGGGGAGCAGGGGGTGGATCCGGGCTGGGACCCGCTGGGCACGGCCGTCACCGAAGCGCACGCCCGCGGGCTGGAACTGCACGCCTGGTTCAACCCGTACCGCGTGGCCAACCACACGGACCTCGACCTGCTGGCGCCCGAGCACCCGGCCCGGCTCCATCCCGACTGGACCGTCGAGTACGGCGGCAAGCTCTTCTACAACCCCGGTCTGCCCGAAGTGCGGCTCTTCGTCCAGGAGGCCATGCTCGACGCCGTCACCCGCTATCCGGTGGACGGGGTGCACTGGGACGACTACTTCTACCCGTACCCGGTCGAGGGGGAGGAGTTCGACGACGACGACGCCTACGAGGAGCACGGGGCGGACTTCCGCTCCCGCGCCGACTGGCGCCGCCACAACACCGACACCCTGGTCAGCGAGATGTCCGCGCGGCTGCGGCAGCTCCGGCCCGCGGTCCGGTTCGGCGTCAGCCCCTTCGCGGTCTGGCGCAACGCCGACCGTGACCCCCTCGGTTCGGCCACGCGGGCGGGCCTCGGGACGTACGACGACCTGTACGCGGACACCCGCAAGTGGGTCATCGAGGGCTGGATCGACTACATCGTGCCGCAGGCCTACTGGCAGATCGGGCACCCGACCGCCGACTACGCCGACCTCGTTCCCTGGTGGGCTCGGACCGTCGCGGGCACGAAGGTACAGCTGTACGTGGGGGAGGCGCTGTACCGCTGCGACGCGGACAGCCCCACCGCGGCCTGGCGCGACCCGGCGGAGCTCTCGAAGCACCTGCGGTTGGCCCGCGGATACCCGGAGGTCCGCGGCCACGTCTACTTCTCGGCGAAGCAGGTGGCCGCGGACCCCAACGGAGCGATGGCCCGGGTGGTGGCCGACCACTACGGCTCGGCGGTGCCTCCGCGCTGACCCGGTGCCACGAGCTCGTTCAGTGCTCGGGCTCTGAGGGGTGGCGGACCGTGCAGTCGGGTCCGGGAGCCATCAGGGCCTCGTGGCCGTCCTGGAAGCGGACCCGGTACGGGGGAGTCCCGTTTTCGCCCAGGACCTGGGTGATCTCGCCCACCTTGTCGTGCTGTCCGACGATCCTGCCGTGCTGCACCAGCTGGTCGCCCTCGGTCGCGCGCATAACTGACCTCCTCGGTGGCGGTCCGATCCGGTGCTAGCAGTTTAGGTCGTTCGCGCCCTATTTGACCCGTTGGGTCACTGCGATGCAGATGAGGACCGCGCAGGCGGCCACCGGGGCGGCGGGCGAGAGCCGCTCGCCGAGCAGTGCCACCGACCAGACCAGGGTCAGCAGCGGCTGGGCGAGCTGGAGCTGGCTGGCCCGCGGCGCGCCGATCTCGGCCATCCCGCGGTACCAGACGTACAGGCCGAGGAAGGTGGATCCGGCGGCCGCCCACACCAGGCCCGCCACACCGTGGCCGGTGAGGTGCACCGGCTCGTACGCGAGCCCCAGCGCGGAGCCGGCCAGGCTGAGCGGCAGGCACAGCACGAGCGCCCAGCCGATCACCTGCCAGCCGGGCAGCGTCCGGGCGAGGCGGCCGCCCTCGGTGTACCCGGCGGCGCACACCAGCAGGGCCCCGAACAGGTAGGCGTCGCCGGCGGAAAGCGAACCACCGCTCTGCGCCACGGTGAAGCCGAGGACCACGGCGGCCCCGGCCAGGGCCGCGGCCCAGAAGCGGCGGGATGGCCGGGCCCCGGTGCGCAGCGCCGAGAGGGCGGCCGTGGTCAGTGGAAGCAGCCCGACCACCACGGCGGCGTGGGAGGTCGTGGAGGTCGTCAGCGCGAGGGTGGTGAGCAGGGGGAAGCCGACGACCACCCCGGCGGCGACGACGGCCAGCCCGGCCCAGTGCTCGCGTGCGGGCAGCGGGACCCGGCGCGCCAGCAGGAAGGCGCCGGCGATGACGGCCGCGAGGGCGCTGCGCAGGGCCACCAGCGACCAGGGCCCGAAGCTCTCCAGGCCCCAGGCGGTGGAGGGGAAGGTCAGGGAGAAGGCGATCACGCCGAGCAGGGCGAGGGCGGTACCGCGGCGGCCGGAGGGGCGGCTCCGGGACGCGGAGGCCTCGGACACGTAGCCCGCGGACGCGGAACCCTCGGAGGTGCGGCTCCCGGACGGCCGGGCCGAAGAACCCTCAACCGCTATCGTCATCGGTGCGGTAGCGCTATTCTGTGCTGTCATGTACGAGCGTAGCAGTGTGGCAGAACTGGCCGATTCCCTGAGGTCTGAACTCAACCGCTACTCGGTGGGTGGAAAGCTCCCGTCGAGCCGAGCCCTGGTCGAGCACTACCGGGTCAGCCCCGTGACCGTTTCCCGGGCCCTCGCCCAGCTCGCCGCCGAGGGCCTGGTCGTCACCCGGCCCGGCGCCGGGGTCTTCCGCGCCCGGCCGCGTACGTCGGCCCCCGCGCCCGGGGACACGTCCTGGCAGGAGGTCGCCCTCAGTGCGGAAGGGGCCGGGGAGGTCGTCCCGCGTTCCGTGGACGCCACCGGGGTGCTGACCACGCTGGCCGCGCAGCCGCCCGGGGTGATCGAGCTCAACAGCGGCTACCTGCACCCCTCCCTCCAGCCCGAGCGGGCCATGGCCGCCGCGCTGGCCCGGGCCGGGCGGCGGCCCGGGGCATGGGGGCGGCCGCCCGTCGAGGGACTGCCCGAGCTGCGCGACTGGTTCGCCCGGGAGATCGGAGGATCCGTCGGGGCCGCCGACGTGCTGGTCACCGCGGGAGGGCAGAGCGCGCTGTCCACCGCCCTGCGGGCGCTCGCGCCGCCGGGTGCGCCGATCCTGGTGGAGTCCCCGACCTACCCCGGGCTGCTGGCCATCGCCCGTGCCTCCGGCTGCCGGCCCGTGCCGGTCCCGGTGGACGCCGACGGGGTCCGGCCGGAGCTGCTCGCCGCCGCCTTCGAAGCCACCGGGGCGCGGGTCTTCGTGTGCCAGCCGCTGTTCCAGAACCCGACCGGGACGGTGCTGGCCCCCGCGCGGCGGGCCGAGGTGCTGCGGATCGCCCGTGCCGCCGGGGCCTTCGTGGTCGAGGACGACTACGCCCGCGCCCTGGCACACGAGGACGCGGGACCGCTTCCCGCGACACTGGCCGCCGAGGACGCGGACGGGGTGGTGGTGCACGTCCGGTCCCTGACGAAGGCCACCTCGCCCAGCCTGCGGGTCGGCGCCCTCGCCGCCCGGGGGCCGGTGGTGGACCGGCTGCGCGCGATCCAGGTCGTGGACAGCTTCTTCGTGCCCCGGCCGCTCCAGGAAGCCGCCCTGGAGCTGGTCGGCGCACCCGCCTGGCCGCGCCACCTGCGGACCGTGGCCGCCGAGCTGCGCCACCGGCGGGACGTGCTCGCGGGGGCTCTGCGGCGGGAGCTGCCCGGGCTGGAACTGTCGCACCTGCCCTCCGGCGGCTACCAGTTGTGGGTGCGGCCGGCCGGCGGGGAGGACGACGCCGCCTTCACGGCGGCGGCCCTGCGCGCCGGGGTCGCGGTCGCGCCCGGCCGCCCGTACTTCTGCGCCGAACCTCCGGGCCCGTACCTACGGCTGAGCTTCGCCGGGGTTTCGGGCCCCGGCGAACTGGTGGAGGCGGTCCGGCGGCTGAAGGGCGGGTCGGCTGACGGGTCGGCGGACGGGTTCGCGGGCGGCCTCGGTCCGGACGCTTGACCCCGCGCGGCGCGCGGCTCACCATCGCCGCATGCATGTTCGGGTTTCGCTCGTCGCCGCAGCCCGCAGTTCCTCGCTGCTCGCCGAGCGCTTCGACGACGACCGGCCGTTGGACGGCCCCGGCTGGCGTTCGGTCGAGTGCGCCGCCCGGGGGCTCGTACCGCTGGGCGCGGCCGAGCTGCGCTACTGCTCGCCGACCCCGCGCAGCCGGGCCACCGGCGAGGCCCTCGGGTACGCACCGCTCGCCCAGCCCGCGCTCCGCGAGTGCGACATGGGCCGCTGGCGGGGGCTGACCCTGGCCGAGGTGACCGCCCACGAACCCGGGGCGGTGGACCTCTGGCTCACCGACCCGTGCGCCGCTCCGCACGGTGGGGAGTCGCTGCTCGCCTTCATCGCCCGGATCGGCGGCTGGCTGGATACCCGGCCCGCCGACGACGGGGGCGAGATCGTGGCGGTGGCGGAGCCCTCCGTGGTCCGGGCCGCCCTGGTGTACGCGCTGAAGGCGCCGCCGCTGACCTACTGGAACGTGGACGTGCGGCCGCTGTCCACGATCACCCTGACGGGGTGGTCGGGGCGCTGGCACCTCTCCCTCCAAGCCCCCGTGTAATTCGATTGAGTCCGGCCGGGCTCGCTCTTAGCCTGCGGGGATGACCGGAATCATGATCACCACGCTCGCGGAGCGGCCGGAACTGACGGCGCGGCTCTGGGACATGCAGGACTCGTGGCCCGAGTTCGCCCAGCACGACGCGCTGGCCTGGCTGCTGTATCCGCGGATGGTGGCGGAATTCCCGGAGTACGTCCTGATCGCCACGGACGGCGACGCGGTGGTCGCCCGGGGCTTCAGCGTGCCCTTCGCGCAGCACGCACCGGGCCGCGACGGAGTGCTGCCGGCGCAGGGCTGGGACCGGATCCTGATGTGGGCCTTCTCCGACCTGCGCCGCGGGACCGTGCCCGACACGGTGAGCGCGATCGAGATCAGCGTCGCCGCCGACCGGCAGGGCGAGGGCCTGTCCGGCCGGATGCTGGCCGTGATGCGGGAGAACGCCCGTGCCCGCGGTTTCGTCGAGGCGGTGGCGCCGGTCCGGCCCAGCGGAAAACCGGCCGAGCCGGACACCTCCATCCACGAGTATGCGTACCGGACCCGCGCGGACGGCCTCCCGTACGACCCCTGGCTGCGCGTCCACGTCCGGGCGGGCGGCGCCATCGACTCCGTGGCTCCGCTCTCGATGACGATCAACGGCTCGCTCGCGCAGTGGCGCGACTGGACGGGCCTGCCCTTCGACGCGCCCGGCCCGGTCCACGTCCCGGGCGCCCTCGCCCCGGTCCACTGCCACCCGGAACAGGGCTACGCGGTCTACGTGGAGCCGAACGTCTGGGTCCGCCACCCGCTCCGCTAGCACGATGTGACCGAGACCGAGCGCTCCGGTCGGCCGAGCGGGCCGACCGGAGCGCTCGGCCATGTCCGGGTGAGACTGAGCAGCCGATCTGGCGGACTGAGCAAGCGACTTGGCGGGGCTGAGTAGCCGATCTAGCCCTTTGGTGCTCCCTGTCTCGTCTCACCGATGGTTGACCGATTCTCAGCGAAGGGTTGACTGAGTGTTTTCAGCGCTGCTGCTCCAGGGTGAGGACGGCCTTGGCGATTGACGTCATTCGATTCGGGCTGCATCGCGATCTTCGGAAGATCCGCCAGGACTTGAGTCGTGTCATGCCCGCGTTCGACGGGCGCTCGGGATGTGGCCAGTGCCCGGTTGACCGTCCGTTCTGCCGGGGTCAGCTGTCCGCCGGGTGGGTGTTTGCGCCCGGTGGTGACCCAGGGTCCGGCGCCGGTGTAGGCGCGGTCGGCCAGGATGGGGACGCCCTGGCGTTCGCAGATCCGGATGATCCGATGAGTGCGAGCCGCGGGCAGGTCGTGGCACCGGCCCGGCAAAGCTGGCGAGACCACAGCACGTGCCCGGTTGGGTCGGTCACGACCTGCACGTTCACACCGTGGCGGCGGTGCTTTTGCGAGTAGTCGGGGTGCCGGTAAGAACCCTGCCAGCAACCGCAAACGAGCAAGGTGGTGAAGATCGCGTGGCAGGTGCGGATGCCCACAAACAGACAACGTCGGAGAATGAGGTTGAGGGTTGATCCCCACAAGGCGCTGCCTGCAGTCCGTCTGGTGTGGCGATACAGCCTGAGGGGCCACTCAGGTGAGGAGGCCAGAAGATGCTGGCTGAGACCCTGGTAGAGCTAGCTACAGCTGGCGGCACCGCGGTGGCGCAGACTGCCGGTACTGATGCATGGAATGCGTTTCGGCGGGCGGTTGCGCGCTGGTTCGGGCGGGGTGATGCCCAGCGAGAGCAGGCAGCGTTGGAGCGCCTGGCCCAGACCGCGACCTCCCTGCAGGCCGCCACCAACCCTGCCGACGCAGAGAGAGCGCGGATCAGCCAGGAGGCATTTTGGCAGGCCCGCATCGAAGCCATGCTGGAGAACTTGGACGCGGCAGACCGCAGGCAAGCCGCTGATCAGCTGCGTGCTCTGCTAACCGAGTACGCCTCGCAGGGCGGAGTGAGCGGCGGACTGGCGGCAGCCTACAATGTGAGCATCCATGCCGAGCACAGCTCAATCGCGGCCCAGGCCATCGGAGGGGGTGCGCACATCACCTCCGAGGCCGGATTCGCCCAAGGACTGAGCGGACCGGCCAGCCTCGACCAGACGCTCGGCTACGTCGGCGCACCGGGAAGTGTCACCGCCGTCGGTCACAGCATCGCCGCCGGCCGAATCGACAAGGTCAACTATCACGCCGCGCCGCGCTCCCCGGTGACCTGGCCACACCTGGTCGGCGTGCTGCCCCGGCAGGCCGACTGCTTCCAAGACCGTGCCACCGCCCAGCAGCTGGAGCACGCGGCAGACGGCGAGGACGCCGCCGTGCACGCCCAGGTACTGACCGGATTCGGCGGAGTAGGCAAGTCCCAGCTCGCAGCCCGTTACGCTCGAACCCTGTGGCAGGCCGGGAAGCTGGACCTGCTGGTTTGGGTCACCGCCGCCACCCGCGACGCGGTCGTCACCGGCTACGCCCAAGCCGCAGTCGAGATCCTCGGCGCTGACCCCACCGACCCGGAGACCGCCGCACGGGGGTTCCTGGCCTGGCTGGAGCCCAAACCCGGCACTATGCGCCGCTGGCTGGTCGTACTCGACGACCTTGCCGACCCAGCCGACCTGCGTAATCTGTGGCCTGCCGCCAGTATCCACGGTCGCACCCTTGTCACCACCCGCCGCCGCGACGCCGCTCTCACCGGCCACGGCCGCCAACTTGTGCCTGTGGGCCTGTTTACCGCCGACGAGGCAACCGCCTACCTCACCACAACCCTGACCGCACACGGCCGGCACGAATCCCCCGGCTGCCTCGCCGATCTCGCCGACGACCTGGGATACCTTCCGCTGGCGCTGTCCCAGGCCGCCGCGTACCTCCTCGACGTTGGCCTGGACTGTGTCACCTACCGGCATCGACTGGCCGACCGCGCGAGCGCCCTCACCAACGTGCTGCCCACCCCCTCGGGACTCCCCGATGATCAGGCAAACAACGTCGCGGCCACCTGGTCCCTGTCCATTGAGTGCGCGAACCAGCTCCCCCCAGCGGGTCTGGCCCGTCCCATGCTGCAGCTCGCCGCAATGCTCGACCCCAACGGCATCCCCGCCGCCGTCTTGACAAGCCTGCCAGCTCTAAACCACCTCGCCCACCCCCAAATCGCTGCCCCAGGACAAACCCACGCCGGAGAGATCACGGCCCCAGAAGCCATAGAAGCTCTGCGTGCGCTCCACCGGCTGAGCCTGATCGACCACACCCCCAGCAGCCCACACCGCACTGTCCGCGTCCACCAGCTCCTACAACGCGCCATCCGTGACCCTCTCCCCAATGACCAGCACAACCAACTTGCCCGTGCCGCCGCCGATGCCCTGATGGCCGCGTGGCCCGAGATCGAACGCGACACTGCCCTTGCCCAGGCTCTGCGCGCCAACTTCGAAATCCTGACCCTCCACGCCAAAGACGCCCTGTACCAGCCCGATGCCCATGTGGTGCTCAGCTACGCTGGTACAAGTCTCGGCAAGGCTGGCCAGGCCACGGCTGCCTGCCAGTACTTCCAGCAGCTAGCCAACGACACCCAGCACCATCTGGGGCCCGACCACCCCCACACCCTCTTCGCCCGGGGCAACGTCGCTTACTGGCGGGGGAGTGCGGGGGACGCGGCCGGCGCAGCAGCCGCTCTTGAGCAGGTGCTGGCGGACCTAGAGCGGGTACTGGGGCCCGACCACCACAACACCCTCGCCGCCCGGCATAACCTCGCTAGCTTCACGGGGAAGGCGGGGGACGTGGCCGGTGCTGTCACCGTCTTTGAGCAGGTGCTGGCGGATCAGGAGCGGGTACTGGGGCCCGACCACCCCGACACCCTCACCACCCGGAACAACCTCGCCTACTGGCGGGGGGAGGCGGGCGACGCGGCTGGCGCGGTAAGCACTTTTGAGCAGGTGCTGGCGGATAAGGAGCGGGTACTGGGGCCCGACCACCCCGACACCCTCACCACCCGGAAGGGCCTCGCCTACTGGCGGGGGAAGGCGGGGGACGCGGCTGGCGCTCTCACCGCCTTTGAGCAGGTGCTGGTGGATCAGGAGCGGGTACTGGGGCCCGACCACCCCGACACCCTCAACACCCGGAACAACCTCGCCTACTGGCGGGGGAAGGCGGGCGATGCGGACGGCGCAGCAGCCGCTTCTGAGCAGCTGTTGGCGGACCAGGAGCGGGTACTGGGGCCCGACCACCCCGACACCCTCGACACCCGACACCAACTCGCAGGCTTCAGAGGGGAGGCGGGGGACGCGGCTGGCGCTGTCACCGCTTTTGTGCAGGTGCTGGCGGACCGCGAGCGGGTACTGGGGCCCGGCCACCCCGACACCCTCACCACCCGGAACAACCTCGCCTACTGGCGGGGGAAGGCGGGGGACGCGGCTGGCGCTGTCACCGCCTTTGAGCAGCTGTTGGCGGATCAGGAGCGGGTACTGGGGCCCGGCCACCCCGACACCCTCACCACCCGGAACAACCTCGCCTACTGGCGGGGGAAGGCGGGGGACGCGGCTGGCGCTGTC